>NZ_JAAFZA010000539.1 GCF_015356865.1 Catenulispora pinisilvae | reverse complement strand
GACGCTCGGCCTCATCGAGCATCGGGATCGAGTGCAGGGGCAGGCTCGGTTCGGTGGCCGCCGCCTGCACCAGGCGCTGCAGCCAACCCAGCATCCGCTCCACCGTGGCGGCATCGAACAGATCTGTCGCGAAGTCCAGGGATCCGACGATTCCATCCGGTGCGCCGTCGGCGGTGAAGGACTCGGACAGGTCGAACAGCATGTCGAACTTCGCCGCACCCGCCTGCACCGGCTCCGCCTGCACTTGCAAGCCCGGCATGGCCAGGTCCGCGGCCGGGGCGTTCTGGAAGGACAGCATCACCTGGAACAGCGGATGCCGCGCCATCGAACGCGCCGGGTTCAACACCTCCACCAGACGCTCGAACGGCACATCCTGATGCCCGAACGCCGACAGATCGGAATCACGGACACGATCAACAAGCTCTGCGAACGTTGGATCGCCGGACACATCAGTCCGCAAAACCAACGTGTTCACGAAGAACCCGACCAGGTCATCCAGCGCATCATCCAGGCGACCGGCGACAGCAGTCCCGATGGGAATATCTGTGCCGGCACCCATCCGCGACAGCCACGCCGCGACCGCAGCCTGCACCACCATGAACACACTGGCACCCTGCCGCTGGGCCAGATGCACCAGGGCACGATGCGCATCCGCATCCCACCGCACCGGCACACGATCACCGGCATGTGAGGCAACCACCGGGCGAGGGCGATCGAACGGCAGCTCCAGTTGATCCGGAGCACCAGACAGAGCGTCTCGCCAGAAGCCGATCTGCTGGGAGTAGACACTGTCGGGGCCGTTCTCGTCGCCGAGCAGTTCCCGCTGCCACAGGGTGTAGTCCGCGTATTGCACCGGCAACGGCTCCCAC
>NZ_JAAFZA010000538.1 GCF_015356865.1 Catenulispora pinisilvae | reverse complement strand
CTTTTTCGGGGGGCTGGGGTTTGTGGGCCGGGTTGCGGTTGCGCTGTGGGCTTTAAATGCTTTTTACGGCCTTCGGTTATGGTTGTGCCGGTTCGGGGTTCGGGTCGGTGGGTGTGTTTGTCGGCTGCCGGTTTTCGCGTTCACGACCCCGCCCCGCCTCAGGCCTCTTCAACTCCAGCAGGTCTGAACCAGGGTCTAGATCAAGATCAAGAGCCCAAGCAAGATCAAAATCAAGAGCCCAAGCAAGATCAACAGCAAGAGCACAAGCAAGATCAACAGCAAGAGCACAAGCAAGATCAACAGCAAGAGCACAAGCAAGATCAACGGCAAGAGCACAAGCAAGATCAACGGCAAGAGCACAAGCAAGATCAACAGCAAGAGCACAAGCAAGATCAAGGTCAAGAGCTGTGGTGAAGGGCCGGCGCCTCCGGCGGGGGCTCTTGGCTCCCTCGGGGAACTGGCGCTGCTCCATAGGGTGGTCCAGCTAGGGCCCTGCGCTGGCGGTTTGTGAGGTGGTTGCGGTCCGTTCCCCTCGGTCGCGTCGTCAGCCCCAAGGGGTACAGCACCGGTGTCCGGGAGTAAAGTCCGCGCGCTTGCGGTCAGACCTGCAAGCTGCGGTTTTGATAGCGCGAACTTGACTCCCGGCCACCGGCACTGTAGGCAAAGGCAAAGCCCTGCCGACGCGACCGAGGGGAACGAACCGAAAACCGACCGGAAAAGTACAAAACTGGTGGTGCGGTACCGGCGGCCCGGCGAGTCCGGCCGCCGGTCCCGGTGCTGGCAGCGCGGTAGTCCCGAAACCGCGCATCCTGGGTCGGCGGGCGCGGCTCGGAGACCGGGTCCACCGCAGTGGTGGAGAAGATCCCGGGTGCCGGCTGCGGCGACA
>NZ_JAAFZA010000537.1 GCF_015356865.1 Catenulispora pinisilvae | reverse complement strand
ACCAGACAGAGCGTCTCGCCAGAAGCCGATCTGCTGGGAGTAGACACTGTCGGGGCCGTTCTCGTCGCCGAGCAGTTCCCGCTGCCACAGGGTGTAGTCCGCGTATTGCACCGGCAACGGCTCCCACTCCGGCGCCCCACCACCGACACGAGCCGTATAGGCAGCAGCCAGATCCCGTGCCAACGGGCCCAGCGACCAACCATCACCAGCAACGTGATGCACCACCGCCACCAACACGAACTCGTGCGGAGCAGGCACCAGCAGATGCGCCCGCACCGGAATCTGCGACTCCAGATCGAACGTCGAACCCACCATCACGGCAATGTCAGCGGCAACCGCCGCCGGCGAGGAGTCCCGCACCACCAGATCCGCCAGGCTCGCGAGCTGCTCAACTGGCAGCACCTGCTGGAACGGCTCACCATCGACCTGCGGAAAGACAGTCCGCAAACTCTCATGCCGGGCAAGAACATCGAGAAGAGCAGCCTTCAAAGCTCCCAGATCCAGATCACCGGACAGACGCACCACCAACGGAAGGTTGTACGTCGCCGACAGACCCTCCAACCGACTCAAGAACCACAACCGACGCTGCGCAAACGACAACGGCACCCGCTCCGGACGCACCACCGGCCGCAACGCCACACGACGCGCACCCAAGGCATCGCCGAGGCGCGCCGCGATGCCGACCACCGTCGGCGCCTCGAACAGAACTCGCAGCCCCAGCTCCACGCCCAACACCGAGCGCACCCGACTCACCAGACGAGTGGCCAGCAGCGAGTGGCCGCCGAGTGCGAAGAAGTTGTCGTCGATGGACACTGATTCCAGGCCCAGGACCTCGGCGAACAAGTCGCACAACTGCTGTTCCTGCACGGTCCGCGGCTTGCGGCCGGCAG
>NZ_JAAFZA010000536.1 GCF_015356865.1 Catenulispora pinisilvae | reverse complement strand
CACCAACGCCTCCGCCACCGGCCCCGGCGTCGCCACATCCATCTCCGCCACCCACAAAGGCAGCACATCCGCCGGATACTCGCGCCACTTCATACTGGTCCGCGTCCGAAGCTCAGCAAGACTGAGGCACGTCAAAGGGTTCTCAACACGAAGCTGCATAGCTCACACACTAAGCACGCCACCCCCATCAGCCGAGACCCAAGCCCAGACCCGCCCCGCCGCACCCGCAACCCAAGCCACCACACGCCCGAGACTCAGAGTCCGCCGCCGACAGGGCTGACCCCCGACGCGGCCCACACCATCGAGCAACTTCACCCGCCGCCCGCGACACACTTCGCCAGCCAGCGGATCGACAACCACCCACCAGACATCGCCAGCTACCTCACCGACGACCCACCCAGGAGACAGCCGCTGCGCACGGCGCACAGTTGCTTGCCCCCTCGCCGGGCCAAAGACCATCGCCCCGGCACGGCACGGCACGGCCACTACGCTGACGCCCAGATCCCGCCCCGGCGTAAGCCAAAGCCGCCGCCAAGGTCCCGTCATTGCGCGCGGCGCACAGGTTCTTGCCCTCGCTTCGCTATCCCCCAAGCCAACGCCCGGTTCCGCGCTACGCCCGACGCTCACGCCTTGCCCCCACGCCCGAGCAAAGGCCACCATCCCAGCGCGCGGCCATCGCACATGGCGCACAGGTTCTCGTCCCGGCCCAGCCAGAGCCGGCGCGAAGCTCGGCCATCGCACGTGACGCTCAACCCTCACCTCATCTGCGTCCTCGCTACGACGCCGTAGGGCAGCACACCGCTCAGTTCAGTTCCACCCACCCTCACTAGCGACCTCACTTGTAGGGCCTGATATCTCGCGCCCCTTCCTACCCGCCCCACCTAACAAGGC
>NZ_JAAFZA010000535.1 GCF_015356865.1 Catenulispora pinisilvae | reverse complement strand
ATCGTCGACTCCGTCGGGCCATACAAATTCGTCACCGACCCCGCCACACCCACCAAATCACGCGCCAAATCAACAGCCAACGCCTCACCACCAACCAAAACCCTCACACCCGCCAAATCCCCAGCCACACCACCATCAGCCAACAACGCCCGCCACAAACTCGGCGTCGCCTGCATCACCGTCACCCCCGACGACACCAACAACAACCGCAACCCAGCCACATCACGCACCCACAACGAACCAGCCACCACCACCGCCGCACCACACACCAACGGCAAAAACAACTCCAACCCCGCGATATCAAACGACACCGTCGTCACCGCAAGCCAACGATCCCCCACCCCCAAACCAAACCGAACCCCCATCGAACCCAAGAAATTCACCAACGCAGAACCCGGAACCACCACACCCTTCGGACGCCCCGTCGAACCAGACGTATAAATCACATACGCCGGACAACTCCCGTCCAGCACGCCTGAACGCTCACCATCGACAAGATCCGCACCCGAGAACCCAGCCAAGTCGACACCATCCAGAACCAGCGGCGCCGGCCCAACCACACCCTTGGCCGACAACACCGCCAACGAAGCTGAATCAGTCAACAGACACACCGGGTCAGCATCAGACAGCATGAACCCGACACGATCAGCCGGATACTCCACATCCACCGGCACATACGCCGCACCAGACTTCAACACCGCCAACAACGCCACAACCAAATCCGTCGAACGCGGCAACGCCACCGCAACCAGCGACTCCGGACCAGCACCCCGCGCCACCAGCAACCGCGCCAAACGATTCGCCCGAACATTCAACTCCGCATACGAAACCTGCTCACCCTCGAACACCACCGCCACCGCATCCGGCGAACGACGCACCTGCTCCTCAAACA
>NZ_JAAFZA010000534.1 GCF_015356865.1 Catenulispora pinisilvae | reverse complement strand
GGACGGCACCACCCCCGACGGCCTGACCCAGCGCGAGGCGGAGGTCCTGCGGCTGATCGCGCGCGGCCTGACCAACATGGAGATCGCCGACCGGCTCTTCCTCAGCCCGCACACGGTGAAATCGCACATCAACCGGATCTTCCTCAAGACCGGCTCCCGGGACCGCACCGCCGCCATGATCTACGCCCGGCGCCACGGCCTGGACCGCGACGCTTAGGCGTAACCGCCGCGCTCGCAGCAGCCACCGACCGCCGCGTTGCCAACACCCGGACCGGCAGCTGAATTCGCCAAGCTGCCCGCCCCGCCCCCCGAGTTCTGTATTTCTCCGGTCGGTTTTCGGTTCGTTCCCCTCGGTCGCGTCGGCAGGGCTTTGCCTACAGTGCCGGTTCTCGGGAGTCAAGTTCGCGCTGTACGCGGCCGCCACCTGCCCGCTTGCTGTGAGGGCGCGGACTTTACTCCCGGGGTTCGGCGCTGTACCCCTTGGGGCTGACGACGCGGCCGTGGGGAACGGACCGCACCACCTCACAAACCGCCAGCGCAGGGCCCTGACCCGGCCACCCTATGGAACCGCGCCAGTTCCCCGAGGGAGCCAAGAGCCCCCGCCGGAGGCGCCGGCTCTTCACCAGGGCCTTTGACCTGGCTCTTGACCTTGATCTTGCTGTTGACCTTGCTTCGACCTGCCGGAGATGAAGAGGCCTGAGGTATGGCGGGGTTGTGAACGCGGGAACTGGCAGCCGACATGCCGACTCGCCGACCCGAACCCCGAACCGGCACAACTATGACCGAAGGCCGTAAAGAGCTTCTAAAACCCACACGCTCACCGCAACCCGGCCTGCAAACTCCAGCTCCCAAAAGAGACCCCGCGCCACTACCTCGACGAGTCCTCGGCCGCCCCCTCCGATCCTTGGCC
>NZ_JAAFZA010000533.1 GCF_015356865.1 Catenulispora pinisilvae | reverse complement strand
CCATTGGTAGTTAGAGGCGCGGTGCTCGTGAGAGCCCGTTTCCTCTGTCCCCTTTCAATCCGTGCGTGCGGTTCTCCCGCACACGGCTTACCGATGATCTTCTTGACATGGTTACGCAGTCTCCGGATAGCGGATGGTGCCGCGGAGCCGGTAGAGACCGTGCCCGTTGAACCAGTCCTCGGTCCACGCCTGGGCCTGTCCTGCGTGCAAGTTCCGGCCCCGCTTCGCCATCATCAGGCGCTTGAGCCGGAACACCACGTAGTTGTCGACCTGGCGGAATTTGTCGGCGGCGTTCCCGGTGCGGAAGTAGTTGCCCCAGCCGCGCAGCATCGGGTTCACAGCCTCGATGACGAGCCTGACGTCCCGACCCACCCGGTTGCGACCGGTCTGCTCCTTGACCTTCTCCCGGATGCGTTTCATGGAACGCTGTGAGGGCCACCGTTGCAGGTAGTAGCGGATGATCCGCTTCTGTTCCCACAGCTTGCCCGACATGCGCGCCCTGAAGTGGCACCCGAGGAAGTCGAAGCCTTCCCGGCCCTGTCGCAGGTCAACCACCCTCGTCTTGTCCGGGTGCAGTTCCAGCCCCAACCGGCCGAGGATCACCTCGACCGCCGTCAGAGCCCTCCTGGCATGGGCTTCGGAGCGGCACATCACAACGCCATCATCGGCGTAACGCACCAACTCACCCACCCCGAGAACACTCAGCTCCCGGTCCAGGACGTGCAGGAAGATGTTCGACAGCAACGGGGAGATCACCCCGCCCTGAGGAGTACCGGCGACCGTCCGCTCGACACTGCCGTCTTCGACCATCACCCCGGCCTGCAACCACTGCCGCAGCAGCTTCAGCACTCGACGATCACTGACCCGCTTCTCCACCTCGGCCATCAGCGCTGCATGGTCGATACGGTTAAAGAA
>NZ_JAAFZA010000532.1 GCF_015356865.1 Catenulispora pinisilvae | reverse complement strand
GCCCCAGCCCCAGCGCCCGACGCCTGGCGCCCCGCGCGACGCCCACCGCGCGACGGCAAGCCATCGCCTGCTCAGCCTCGCAACGCCAGCTCCACCCCGAACCCGACCAGCACCGTCCCGGTCACCGCGTCAAGCGCCCGCTTCACCCGCCGCTTCGCGAACCATGCCCGAGCCTGATGCGCACACAAGATCAGCACGGTGAACCACACCAGCGCCTCCGCGTCGTGCACCCCCGCAAGCCCAAGCCCCATAGCCAGATGCGAGACGTGCGCCGGCATGAACTGCGGAAAGATCGCGATGTAGAACGCCCCCACCTTCGGATTCAAAAGGTTGGTCCAGGCCCCCCGCAAAAACGCCCGCACCACCCCGGCATCCACCACCGTCTCAGCCGCCCCGCGCACTTCCCCGCGCCGAGCAGCCCGCAACATCCCGATCCCCATCCACAGCAAGTACACGGCACCCACCACCCGCAGCCCGGTATACGCGGCATGCGAAGCCGTCAGCAACACCGACACCCCCGTCGCCGCAGCCGCACCCCACACCAACGCCCCGGCATTGATCCCGAAAGCGGCGGCGAACGCCTGCCGCCGCCCCGACGTGAGCGCGGACCGCAGCACCACCGCGGTGTCGAGCCCCGGAATGATCGTGATGAGCCCCGCGACAAGGGCGAAGGACAGCAGCGTATGAAGGACCGAATCGCTCATGCGACTCACTATGGCAGCCGCGCCTTGCCGCCGTTTCCCGCCACTCGGCCCGCCACTCAGCCCGCTGCGTAGCCCCGCCGCGCCGCAGATCGGCCGGCAAGCTGGGCCCCGCGCTCAGCCTCGCCACCGCCAGTTCCTGCCAGCCAGTTTCGCGATCGCTCCCGCCAACCAGCCCCGCCAGCGCTGTCCTGCTGCCCTGCCCTGCGCCTCCCTGCCG
>NZ_JAAFZA010000531.1 GCF_015356865.1 Catenulispora pinisilvae | reverse complement strand
GGTGGGTTTGTCGGCTGCCGGTTTCCGCGTTCACGACCCCGCCGCATCTCAGGCCTCTTCATCTCCAGCAGGTCTGAATCAGGGTCTAGATCAAGATCAAGAGCCCAAGCAAGATCAACGGCAAGAGCACAAGTAAGATCAACAGCAAGAGCACAAGCAAGATCAAGATCAAGGGCCCTGGTGAAGAGCCGGCGCCTCCGGCGGGGGCTCTCGGCTCCCTCGGGGAACTGGCGCGGTTCCATAGGGTGGTCCGGCTAGGGCCCTGCGGCGGCGGTCCCTGAGGTGGCTACGGTCCGTTCCCCTCGCTCGCGTCGTCAGCCCCAAGGGGTACAGCGCCGAACCCCGGGAGTAAAGTCCGCGCCCTTGCGGTCAGGCGGGCAGGTGGCGGCCGCGTACAGCGCGAACTTGACTCCCGAGAACCGGCACTGTAGGCAAAGCCCTGCCGACGCGACCGAGGGGAACGAACCGAAAACCAACCGGAAGAAAAGCAATCGCAGGGCCCGTAGACACGGGTCAGCGATGCCGCTGCCGGTGAGGGCATTGGCTGCGGACCGGTGGTCAGTTGGTCGACGGCGTGCCCGGGTGCGGTATGCGGTAGCGGACCGGCTGCGCTCGCCGCAGCCAGTCCGCCGACTGCCGACTTCTTCTGGCAGACCTTGCTTATCCGCCAGCATCAGCCTTGGCGGCCGGGCCGGGCCGGGCCGCACCCGCCAGCTCAGAGTGCGCAGCCTCGGGACTGCCGCGTTGCCAGCACCGGGACCGGCGGCCGAAGTCGCCGAGTCGCCGGTATCCGCACCACCGTTTTGTACTTCTCCGCCTGGTTTTCGGTTCGTTCCCCTCGGTCGCGTCGGCAGGGCTTTGCCTACAGTGCCGGTGGCCGGGAGTCAAGTTCGCGCTATACAAACCGCAGCTTGCAGCCCCGACCGCAACGGCGCGGACTTTACTC
>NZ_JAAFZA010000530.1 GCF_015356865.1 Catenulispora pinisilvae | reverse complement strand
GGCCGTCGGCACCCGCCGCCCCGACCCGCCGCCCGGCACCGCCCACCGGGCGGAAGCCGGCCGCGCCAGGTCCACCAGGCACACCCACAGCAGCAGCGCCGCCGTGATCTCGATCCCGTTCGGGTTCACCGTCGAGCTCAGCGCGACGGTGGTCGGCGTCAGCACCGTCAGCAGCGCCGCGAGCAGCAGGGGGCGCCGGGTGCGGATCGCCACCACCGCCGCGGCCGCGGCGAAGGCCGAGGAGAGCAGCGCGGCCAGGATGCGGCTGAGCAGGATCCCCTTCATGTCCGGCCAGAACCGCAGCGGGCCGCCGACTGCCAGGTAGAACAGCGGGTTGTAGCGCCCCACCCAGGACACCACGCGTACCTTGGCGTGGTCGTCCGGGGCCGGGTGCTGGCAGCTGGCCGCGCGCGCGACCCAGCTCTCGGTCTGGTGGTAGTTCGGGAAGTAGACGCACAGCGCGTTCGGCGGCAGCAGGCTCTTGGGGACCTCGAAGGCCGCGCCCGGGCGGTGCACCAGGGGGTCCACGGCCTGCGGGGCGAGCAGGTGCCCGGTCACCGCGCCGTAGGCGCGCTCCAGGTGCTGGCGCTCGTCGGTGGTGCCGTCCGCCGGCATCGCCAGGGACCAGGCCACGGCCAACAGGGCGAACGCGGCGAAGGCCGACAGCCAGGTGCGGCGGGCGAACGCCGGGCGCCGCCACGGGGACACGGTCCGGGACACGGGTCAGCCTCCTGAAACAGGCGGGGCGGGGGATGTCCTGCGGACGCTAGACCACGGCCCGCCCGCCCGGTGGCGCGAACACCCACGGATCACCGGAAGCGGTGAACATCCCAGCCGTTCGGCGCAGCAACCGATGCCGGGGGCGGGGGTGGCTCGTTGTGCATCGTCGGTGCGCTTCCCCGTCCGCAGCACGCGTTCAGCGCCGCCCGCCCCGAGGAGTCCTGCGTTGAGT
>NZ_JAAFZA010000053.1 GCF_015356865.1 Catenulispora pinisilvae | reverse complement strand
CACCCGCACCCGCACCCGCCAAGAATGCCCACCCTCGGGACTGCCGCGCCGCCGTTGCCCTGACCGGCGGCCGTATTCGCCGAGCTGCCGGTACCGAACCACCAGTTTTGTACTTCTCCGGCCGGTTTTCGGTTCGTTCCCCTCGGTCGCGTCGGCAGGGCTTCGCCTACAGTGCCGGTGGCCGGGGGTCAAGTTCGCGCTGTGCGAAACCGCCGCTTCCACGCATGTCCGCCGCGCGCGGACTTTACCCCCGGGCACCGGTGCTGTACCCCTTGGGGCTGACGACGCGACCGTGGGGAACGGACCGCACCACCCCACAAACCGCCGCCGCTGAGACTCACCCGGCCACCCGAGGGAACCGCGCTAGTTTCCCTGAGGTTGCCGAGGCCCGCCGGAGGCCCGGCTCTTCACCACAGCTCTTGATCTTGATCTTCAGCTCTTGATCTTGCTTGTGGCTCTTGCTCTTGATCTTGCTTGTGGCTCTTGCTCTTGATCTTGCTTGTGGCTCTTGCTCTTGATCTTGCTTGTGGCTCTTGCTCTTGCTCTTGACCTGGCCTGTGCCCTTGCTCTGACTTGCCGGAGTTGAAGAGGCCTGAGTCGCGGCGGGGTCGTGAACGCGAAAACCGGCAGCCGACAAACACACCCACCACCCCGAACCCCGAACCGGCACAACCATGACCGAAGGCCGTAAAAAGCATTTAATCCCGCAGACCAACAGCGACATACCCGCAGCCCCAGCCCACAACGGATCCTCCCCGGCGATCGGCGCGTCGCGAACTACGCCGCAAACTACCGGGCAAAGGTTGCCTGACACGGCACCAGCAACACATAGCGCTAGCAGCACAGAGGTGTCCCCTAGCTAGGCGCTCAGCTAAGCGTTCAGCTAAGCGCTCAACTCGCCGCTACTCGGCGAACACCAAGTCCCCGGCCAGCACCGCGAACAGCGTCCCGGTCACGGCGTCGACGACGCGGCGGGCCCGCGCGTAGGCCGCCGCGACGCGCTGGGCGGAGAACAGGCACGCCACGAGCGCGTACCAGGCGACGCCGATGGCCGGGATCGCGACGCCGATCGTGGTGCGGTACTCCCAGTCCACGTGCGGCGGCAGGAGCGCGGCGAAGACGCTGGAGAAGAAGACGGCGGCCTTCGGGTTGCCGATGTTGCACAGGAAGCCGGCCCGGAAGGCCGCGATGGCACCCCGCGGCCGGATCCGCGGCCCGGCTGCCACCGGGCCGCCGGTCCTGCGGCGCGCCGCCGAGCGCAGGAGTTGGAACGCCAGCCAGAGCAGGTAGCCGGCGCCGGCCAGCCGGACCGCCTCGAACAGCGGCTGGCACTTGACCAGCAGGACAGTCAGGCCGACCAGGCTGGTGGTGGCCCAGACCGCCATCGCACCGGCCACGCCCAGGCCGACGAAGACCGCGTCGCGGCGGGAGCGCGCGACCGAGGCGTGCGAGACGGCGAGGAAGTCCGGGCCCGGGATCAGCAGCGCCAGGGTCCAGACGGTCAGCAGAGCGACGAGCGAGGCGACAGGCATATCTCGATGCTGCCACGGGAGCCGGGGCGGCAGGCAGGTCCGCGCGGCGGTTCCGGGCCACTGGTCGCGGATTGGCCCGCACGGGTTCCCCGGGCGCGTCAGCCGGCGAACACGCCGATGGCCGCCCCGTTTCCCGGGGCGGCCATCGAAGGCGGAGCTGCTCGGTGCCTCAGCGCACGCCGAGCAGGTCGACCACGAAGATCAGCGTCTCACCCGGCTTGATCGCCGGGCTCGGGCTGCGGTCCCCGTAGGCCAGGTGCGGCGGGATGACCAGCTTGCGCCGGCCGCCGACCTTCATGCCGGCCACGCCGCGGTCCCAGCCGGCGATGACCCGGCCGCCGCCCAGCGGGAACTCGAAAGGCTGGCCGCGGTTCCAGGAGGCGTCGAACTCCTCGCCGGTGGAGAACGACACGCCCGCGTAGTGGACGGTGACGTTCTGGCCGGCCTTGGCCTCCGCGCCGGTGCCGACGGTGACGTCCTCGATCACCAGGTCGGCCGGTGCCGGGAAGTCGGGGAAGTCGATCTCAGGCTTTTCAAGACTCATGGGCTTGCTGTTCCCAATCCTGTCGGGGATGGACTTCTCGTTACGCTATCAGGGCGTCTTCGGCGTTCTCGGCCGCCTACCGGGCATCCAGGATGTCCACGACGAACACCATGGTGTCGGTGCCCTGGATCCCGGCGCTGGGCTGGCCCGACGGCCCGTAGCCCTGGGCCGGCGGCACCACCAGCAGCACCCGGGAGCCGACGGTCTGCCCGATCAGCCCGTCGTCCCAGCCCTGCACGACCGAGCCGACGCCGATCTGGGTGGCGAACAGCGACTTGCCCTTGCTGAACGAGGAGTCGAAGATCTGGCCCGTGCGCCAGACCATGCCCTCGTACTGCACGACCACCGTCTGCCCCTTCTTGACCTGCGGGCCCTTGCCGACGATCACCGGCTTGTAGACCGCGCCGGACGGCGGCTGCTTGCCGGCCGGGATGGTGATCTTCGGGTCGGCGGTGCCCACCGCGGTGCCCACCGTCGGCAGCGACGGGTCGTTGAGCACGCTGGGGCCGGTCGCGATGTCGGCCTGCGGCGAGGGGTAGACCCCGACGATGTCCAGGTCGAAGACGAGGGTGTCGGTGGCGGTGATGGTGATCTTGCCGTCGGTGCTGCCCTTGGCCCCGAAGCCGAGCGCCGGCGGCACCGTCAGCTCCACCCGGCTGCCGGCCGCCTGGCCCTTGATCCCCTGCTCCCAGCCCGGCAGGATCTGGCCCTGGCCCTCGACCGCGGTCACCGGGTGCTGGCCCTGGTCATAGCTGCTGCCCAGGTCCGAACCATCGCGCCAGAGCTTGGCGGTGAAGTTCAGGACCACCACGGCGCCGTCGGTGACCTTGGGCCCGTCGCCCGGGATCTTCACCTTGACGCCGAGCTTGCTGTCCGGCTGACCGGCCGGGATCTGGATATTCGGCTTGACCCCGAAGGCGTCGGCGACCGGTGCCCCGGAGGACGACGCCCCCGAGGAGGCCGTGGAGCCGGTCGAGGCGGCCGGGGACCCGCTCGGTGTGGACTTGCTCGACGAGCAGCCGGCGGCCACCAGCAGCAGGCCTGCGGCGAGCCCGGCGAGGGCGGTCTGGGTCCGGCGGGTGGCCACGGGACGGCGCACGGAATACCTCGAATCGGCGCGGGGCCGGGACGCCGACGGCCCCCGGCAGAAAGTCGAGACGTGATGGTGGGACAACCACATGTCTCAGGGACCGCACCACACTAGCGCGGCCCGCGCTCGGCCGGAGCCGAGAGCGGGCCACGAAAGGGCAAAGGCCTCACATCCGCCTGTGCCTGCGTCTACATCGAGGAGATCAGCTTCTCCACCCGCTCGTCCACCGAGCGGAACGGGTCCTTGCACAGCACGGTGCGCTGCGCCTGGTCGTTGAGCTTGAGGTGCACCCAGTCGACGGTGAAGTCCCGCCGCTGCTCCTGCGCCCGCTTGATGAACTCCCCGCGCAGCCGGGCCCGGGTGGTCTGCGGCGGCACCGACTTGGCCTGGAAGATCTCCAGGTCGGTGGCGGTGCGCTCGACCATGCCGCGCTTCTCCAGCAGGTAGTACAGGCCGCGGTTGCGGGAGATGTCGTGGTAGGCCAGGTCCAGCTGGGCCACCCGCGGGGCGGACATCGCCAGGTTGTTCTTGGCCCGGTAGCGCTCGATCAGCTGGTACTTGATCACCCAGTCGATCTCCCGGGAGATCAGGTCCAGGTCACCGGTGTCCACCGCGGTCAGCGTGCGCTCCCACAGGTCCAGGATCTTGTCCACGGCGCCGGTGCGCAGGCCGCGCTTCTCGGCGAAGTCGCGCGCCTTGCTGAAGTACTCCTCCTGTATCTCCAGGGCGCTCATCTCCCGGCCGTTGGCCAGCCGCACCTTCTTCTGGCCGGTTATGTCGTGGCTGACCTCGCGGATCGCCCGGATCGGGTTCTCCAGGGTCATGTCCCGCAGCGTGGTGCCGGCCTCGATCATCCGCAGCACCAGGTCGGTGGCCCCGACCTTGAGCATCATGGTGGTCTCGGACATGTTGGAGTCGCCGACGATCACGTGCAGCCGCCGGTACTTCTCGGCGTCGGCGTGCGGCTCGTCGCGGGTGTTGATGATCGGCCGGGACCGGGTGGTGGCCGAGGAGACACCCTCCCAGATGTGCTCGGCGCGCTGCGAGACGCAGTACACCGCGCCGCGCGGGGTGGCCAGCACCTTGCCGGCCCCGCAGATCAGCTGCCGGGTGACCAGGAACGGGATCAGCACGTCGGCCAGCCGGGAGAACTCGCCGTGCCGGCCCACCAGGTAGTTCTCGTGGCAGCCGTAGGAGTTGCCGGCCGAGTCGGTGTTGTTCTTGAACAGGTAGACGTCCCCGGCGATGCCCTCCTCGTGCAGCCGCCGCTCGGCGTCGGCCAGCAGGCCCTCCAGGATCCGCTCGCCGGCCTTGTCGTGCACGATCAGCTCGCGCACCGAGTCGCACTCGGGGGTGGCGTACTCCGGGTGCGAGCCGACGTCCAGGTACAGGCGCGCGCCGTTGCGCAGGAAGACGTTACTGGAGCGTCCCCAGGACACGACGCGGCGGAACAGGTAGCGAGCCACCTCGTCCGGGGACAGGCGGCGCTGTCCGCGGAACGTGCAGGTGACGCCGTATTCGTTTTCGAGCCCGAAGATCCGCCGGTCCATGATGACCACCTTATGCCGCGTTAGACTTTAATCCGCGTCAGGCCTCTGCGTCGTTGTTCGGCTGCCGCAGATGTCAGGACTCCGAGGAGTCCCCCTCGTCGAGGAGGTCGTCGACGGCGCCGAGCACGTCGCCGTCGCCCAACTCGGCCTCGGCCGCCGGCGCGTCCTTCTTCGCCGCGCCGTCGTCCTTACCGTCCTTACCGTCCTTGCCGCCGTCGCCGCCCTTGCCGTCGCCGTCCCCGTCGCCCTCGACGCCGAGCAGGCTCGCCAGTGCCGGGCCGGTGATCCGCCGGAACTTGCGCACCCGGGTCCGGGTCCGGTCCAGGACCGCGACCTCGAGCTGGTTCGGCGTCAGGGTGCGGGGCTCGGTACCGTCCCGGCCCAGGGCGTCGACCGCGGCGTTCAGGACCGTCTCCAGCGCGGCGTTCTCCTCGAAGGAGGATTCCAGCACCTGGGTCACCGCGTCCGCGGCGCCGCCGAGGACCTGGAAGCCGCGGATGTCGGTGACCTGGCCGTCGAAGGTGACCCGGTAGCCCTGGTCCTCGGCGGCCTTCTCGCCGACCTCGGCCACGGCCAGCTCCACCTCGTACGGCTTGCCCGCGCCCTCGCTGAACATCGTGCCCAGCGCCTGGGCGTAGGTGTTGGCCAGGGCCCGGCCGGTGACGTCGCGGCGGTCGTAGACGTAGCCGCGCATGTCGGCGTGCCGCACGCCGGCGATGCGCAGCTGCTCGTACTCGTTGTAGCGGCCGGCCGCGGCGAAGGCGATGCGGTCGTAGATCTCGGAGATCTTGTGCAGGGCCCGCGACGGGTTCTCCCCGACGAACAGGATGCCCTTGTCATAGAAGATGACTGCCACGGACCGGCCACGCGAGATGCCCTTACGGGCATACTCGGCCCGGTCCTTCATGATCTGTTCGGGCGAGACGTAGAACGGCGTCGTCACGACGGGTCACTCCTGACTGGGACCGAGGTCTGCAAGATTGTTGGTTCTGCTGCGATCTGCAAGTTATCGCAGCGGGGAGCGGGGACCGTCGGGAACCTCGCGGCGGGCATCCATGACGCCGGCTACGAGCGTGGACAGTTCCTCGTCCGGCAGCCGCCGGTAGCCGTCGGCGGTGACCACCGCGACGACGGGGTAGATCTTGCGGAACAGGTCGGGGCCGCCGGTGGCCGAGTCGTCGTCGGCGGCGTCATAGAGCGCCTGCACGGCCGCGATCGCGGCGTCCTCGGCGGTGAAGTCCGGGCGGAACAGCTTCTTCAGCGATCCGCGGGCGAACACCGAGCCGGAGCCCACCGAGTAGTGGTCGTGCTCCTCGTAAAGGCCGCCGGTGACGTCGTAGCTGAAGATCCGGCCCTGGCCGGTCTCCTCGTCGTAGCCGGCGAACAGCGGGACCACGGCCAGGCCCTGCATGGCCATCCCGAGGTTGCCGCGGATCATGGTGGCCAGGCGGTTGGCCTTGCCGTCGGTGGAGAGCGTGACGCCCTCGATCTTCTCGTAGTGCTCCAGCTCCAGCTGGAACAGCCGGACCGTCTCCACGGCCAGGCCCGCGGTGCCGGCGATGCCGACCGCGGAGAACTCATCGGCCGGGAACACCTTCTCGATGTCGCGCTGGGCGATCATCGAGCCCATGGTCGCCCGGCGGTCGCCGGCCAGCAGCACGCCGCCGGGGAAGGTGAGGGAGACGATGGTGGTGCCGTGCGGCGCGATGTCTTTGGCCGATGCCGCGCCGGCCGGCAGGGGGCGCCCGGCCGGCAGGTAGTCGGGGGCGAAGCCCTTCAAGAACTCGCTGAAAGAGGAGATGCCCGGCGTGAGGAACGCCTGCGGCAGACCGCCCCGAGAGCCCCAGTCCGCGTTGGATTCCACTTCAGCAATCCCCTTCTATAAAGGTTCGGTACGAAATCGGACCTTGATGTGGTGCGACCCTAGTTGATCGCGAACCTCACTGGCCACCCTTCTGAACGAAGCCCCGGACGAAGTCCTCGGAGTTGGCCTCCAGCACCTCGTCGATCTCGTCCAGCATGGAGTCGACGTCCTCGGAGATCTTCTCCTGGCGCTCCTGGAGGTCGTTGCTCGCCTCCGGGGCGGTCTCCTCGACCTCTTGCTTGTCGCGGTTCGCATGCTGCTGGCCGCCGCGTTCGTCCGCTGCCATCTCAGCCCTCTCCCACTCCTCGGCAAGGTTGCCGATCTTCCTCACTCTAGCTTCAACTTCCCCCGAACGGAGGTATTCCACTCGCGATGGGGGTGACGGCAAAAAAAGTTCAGCGGTGCGAAGCACCCCCTTGACGGGCGGTGGTGGGAGACGGGTGGGCGTGACAACCGGTGAAAGTTCCAGGACCAGCGCCGGGAGGCGCTGGTCCTGGAATGTGACACGTTCCGTCTCAGCCCTCGGTCAGTGCGCGTACCAGATCCTCGGCGGTACGGCTTCGATCGATCAACGCTTGGACGTGCTGTTTGGTTCCGCGGGTCGGTTCCAGCGTCGGCACCCGTTGCAACGACTCCCGGCCGGGCACGTCGAAGATCACGGAGTCCCAGGACGCGGCGGCCACGGAGTCCGCGTACTTGTCCAGACACCGGCCCCGGAAGTAGGCCCTGGTGTCCTCCGGCGGGTGGTCCACGGCCTGGCGGATCCGCTCGTCGGTGGTGATGCGCTCGAACCGCCCGCGGGCCGCCAGACGCTGGTACAGGCCCTTCGCCGGGCGCACGTCGGAGTACTGCAGGTCCACCAGCTCCAGGCGCGAGGAGTCCCAGTCCAGGCTGTCGCGCTTGCGGTAGCCCTGCAGGATCTCGTACTTGGCGACCCAGTCCAGCTCCTTGGACAGCGTCATCGGGTCGGACTCCAGCCGGGTGAGCACCGACTCCCAGCGCTCCAGCACGTCCTTGGTGACGTCGTCCACGTCGGAGCCGTAGCGGTCCTCCACGAACTTGCGGGCCTGCTCGCAGTACTCCATCTGCAACTGCACCGCGGTGAGCTTGCGGCCGCTGCGCAGCGTCACCAGCTGCCGCAGCGTCGGGTCGTGGCTGACCTGGTGCAGGGTGCGCACCGGAGCCTCCACCGACAGGTCGGTGGACATGAAGCGCTCCTCGATCATCGCCAGGACCAGCGAGGTGGTGCCCATCTTGAGGTAGATGGAGATCTCGGCCAGGTTGGCGTCGCCGATGATGACGTGCAGCCGGCGGTAGCGCTCAGGATCGGCGTGCGGCTCGTCGCGGGTGTTGATGATCGGACGCTTGAGGGTGGTCTCCAGGCCCACCTCGACCTCGAAGAAGTCGGCGCGCTGGGAGATCTGGAAGCCGTGCGCGCGGCCGTCCTGGCCGATGCCGACCCGCCCGGCGCCGGTGACCACCTGCCGGGAGACGAAGAACGGGGTCAGGTTGCGCACGATGTCGGCGAAGGGGGTGGTCCGCTGCATGAGGTAGTTCTCATGCGAGCCGTAGGAGGCGCCCTTGTTGTCGGTGTTGTTCTTGTACAGGTTGATCGGCGCGGTGCCGGGGATCTCGGCGGCCCGGCGCGAGGCCTCGGCCATGATCCACTCCCCGGCCTTGTCCCAGATCACCGCGTCACGCGGGTTGGTGACCTCCGGCGAGGAGTACTCCGGGTGCGCGTGGTCGACATACAGGCGCGCGCCGTTGGTGAGGATCACGTTGGCCAGGCCCGCGTCCTCGTCGGTGAGCTGGCTGGCGTCGGCGATATCCCGGGCCAGGTCGAACCCTCGGGCGTCCCGCAGTGGGTTCTCTTCCTCGAAGTCCCAGCGCGCGCGGCGGGCCCGGTGCATGGCCGCGGCGTAGGAGTTGACGATCTGGGACGAGATCAGCATCGCGTTGGCGCCGGGGTTTCCTGGTACAGAAATGCCGTACTCGGTCTCGGTGCCCATGATTCGCCACACGCTCATACCGGCCACCTTATTCCGCGGGGGTGACGTGTGGCAGTGCCTTGTGCACGGTTTTTGCTGGGGTGATGGGTTGCCACTCGGTGTGTGTACCCGGGGGGTGATCAATGAATCGTGGGCCGATGGCGGGTTGCCGCCCGGGAAAAACGCACACGCCGCCCGCGCGCTGTCGATGGTGACAGCGTGCGGGCGGCGCTCAGGCCTTGCCGGGTACTGCGGGTACTACAGGTACTGACCGGTGCTGGCGATCGTGTCGATGGAGCGGCCGGTGTCGCCGCCGCGCTTGCCGGTGACCAGCGTGCGGATGAACACGATCCGCTCGCCCTTCTTGCCGGAGATGCGGGCCCAGTCGTCGGGGTTGGTGGTGTTCGGCAGGTCCTCGTTCTCCTTGAACTCATCGACGCAGGCGCCGAGAAGGTGGGAGACGCGCAGACCCTTCTGCTTGTGGTCCAGGAAGTCCTTGATCGCGGACTTCTTCGCGCGGTCGACGATGTTCTGGATCATCGCGCCGGAGTTGAAGTCGCGGAAGTACATGACCTCCTTGTCCCCGTTGGCGTAGGTCACCTCCAGGAACCGGTTCTCGTCGATCTCGCTGTACATCCGCTCGACCGTGGCCTGGATCATCGCCGTGACCGTCTCCTGCCGGTCTCCGCTGTGCTCGGCGAGGTCGTCGGCGTGCAGCGGGAGTTCGGTGGTGACGTACTTGCCGAAGATGTCCTTGGCCGCCTCGGCGTCCGGACGCTCGATCTTGATCTTCACGTCCAGCCGGCCCGGGCGCAGGATCGCCGGGTCGATCATGTCCTCGCGGTTGGAGGCGCCGATGACGATGACGTTCTCCAGGCCCTCGACGCCGTCGATCTCCGAGAGCAGCTGCGGGACGATGGTGTTCTCCACGTCGGAGCTGATGCCGCTGCCGCGGGTGCGGAACAGCGAGTCCATCTCGTCGAAGAACACGATGACCGGGGCACCCTCGCTGGCCTTCTCACGAGCCCGCTGGAAGACCAGGCGGATGTGCCGCTCGGTCTCGCCGACGTACTTGTTGAGCAGCTCCGGGCCCTTGATGTTGAGGAAGTAGCTCTTCACGTTGTCCGAGCCGGTCACCTCGGCGACCTTCTTGGCCAGCGAGTTCGCCACCGCCTTGGCGATCAGGGTCTTGCCACAGCCGGGAGGCCCGTACAGCAGCACGCCCTTGGGCGGCCGGAGCTTGTGCTCCTTGAACAGGTCAGGGTGCAGATACGGGAGCTCGACGGCGTCGCGGATCAGCTCGATCTGGCCGTCCAGGCCGCCGATCTCCAGGTAGGAGATGTCCGGCACCTCCTCCAGCACGAGGTCTTCGACCTCGGACTTGGGGATGACCTCGTAGACGTAGCCGCTGCGCGGCTCCATCAGCAAGGCGTCGCCGGGGCGCAGCTTGACGCCGGACTCCAGCAGCGGCTCGGCCAGGCGCACCACGTGCTCCTCGTCGGTGCGCCCGGTGACCAGGGCGCGGCTGCCGTCCTCCAGGATCTCCTTGAGGCTGACGATCTCCCCGACACTCTCGAAGCCGAACGCGGCGACCACGTTCAGGGCCTCGTTCAGCATCACCTCCTGGCCGGGGGTCAATGTTCCGGGCTCGATGGAGGGACTCACGGACACCCGCATCTTGCGGCCGCCCGTGAAGATGTCGGCGTTGCCTTCGCCGGCGTCCTCCAGGAACACCCCGAAACCGCTCGGCGGCTGCGCGAGGCGGTCGATCTCCTCCTTCAACGCCACGATCTGGTCACGCGCCTCACGAAGAGTCGCCACCAGCCGTTCGTTCTGGCTCGTGAGCCCGGCCACAGTGGCCTGCAACTCGTTGATCCGCTCCTCCACGGCCCGGCCGCCCCGTGGGGCGTCCGCGGTGTCGCGGAGTCTGCGCCGCAGGACGGCGATCTCCTGCTCCAGGTACGTGACCTGGGCAGCGAGGTCGTCCGATCCTCGGCTCGCGCGGCCGGCGCCCTCGCGGATGTCGTCGTCGTGTGCTGGCACGGTCCTCACCTCCCGCCGGAAGCTGCGATGCTCAAGAACTTCCTTGCTGCTGTCCTGCCTAGCGGAGGCGTTCTTGAAACCGCTGAATGTTGTGCAGTTGCCACCGAGACCGGGAGCGGCATCCCCCGCGGGTCCGGAACTCGGGTGTTCTTCGTAGGAACAACAAGGCCTGTCGTCATCACGATTCCCCCTCACTCGGCTGGTTATGTTGCGCCGGTACGGAGTTGTGATCCGATCCTTGCCCACCGGTGGTTCTTTGTCGAGCAGCATTGGATCAACGACTGAGACCGGCGCCCGGTTCTGCGCCCGACCTTGATAGCGTCTCGAATATGACGGCCACTACTGACACGGATGCGCTAGAGGTCTGGATCGACCACGATCTGTGTACGGGCGACGGCATCTGCGCACAGTACGCGCCGGATGTGTTCGAACTCGACATCGACGGCGTGGCCTACGTGAAGGACGGCCCGGACGCCGAACTGCGCACCGGCGCCGAGGCGCGTGTACCGGTCCCGGCCGATCTGGTGCTGGCGGTCTTCGACTCGGCGAAGGAGTGCCCCGGCGACTGCATCCACGTCCGGCGGGCCGCTGACGGGGTGACGGTCGCGGGACCGAACGCCGAGGACGCATAGCCGAATCCCCGCACCGCCGGCCCGGCGTTGGTCATACACGTCATATATAAGGACAAACGGCGGTCCGGGCAGGCGTTGGACGGCGGGAGAACCAGTTCCGCCCCAGCTCGGCACCGATCCGTTCCGCCGTCACCCCCGACCGCCGCCCGATGGCGAGCGCGCCGCCTCCTGAGCCGGCCCGCCCCCGCTCTCGCAGAACCAGACGCTTCATCCCCCTCCGAGGTTGCGAATCAAGCCCAGGTTCGCTCAATCGGGTGACCCCCCAGGTCATACGGCTGCGCCAGAATCGGCAGCAGCCGGGTCGGTCCGGCCACCGGGTGCAGCCGCTCGGGGGCGTCGGTGTGGATCGGCACCACGGTCCGCGGCGCCACCCGGTGCACCAGGGTGTGCAGGTCGTCGGCGGTGGCGTGGCCGAACGAGCCGATCCGGCGCAGCGGGATGCCCAGGACGTCCAGCCACTCCATGAACAGCGCCCAGCGCGACTCGAACGGGCCCAGCGGCTCCCCGTTGGCGTGCAGCCACACGGTCCGGTCCCCGACCGGCAGGTCCGCCAGGTCCGGGATGCCGCGCAGGTCGCGCAGATCCGGCTGGTAGACCCAGTCCCCCGGAGCAGCCTGGATGGCCTCCAGGCCCACCTCGGAGTACGCCACCACACCCTGGATGTCCAAGGCCCGCAGGAAGGCCGCCACGGCCTCCCCCCAGAGGATCTGCCGCCCGGCCGCCCCGGCCACTTCGATGAACTCCGCGACCCGCTCCAGATCGCGCGGATACATCGCCAGCAGCACCAGGTCCCCGCGCGCGTCCGCCAGCGCCGAGGCGAAGTCCCGGACCACGTCGTCCTCGGTGCGTACCAGCCCCGGGAACACCGGCAAGCCCAAAGCGGTGCCCTCTGTGACGAACATCTCACAGCCCGCGGCGCGCTCGGCCAGCCGCCAGGCGCGCTCCGGCGCGCGGCCGTGGAACCGGATGTCGCCGGTGAAGGCCACTACGCCGTCAGAGGTGGTGACCAGGTAGGCGCTGGCTCCGGGCACATCGTGGTCGACGGTGATCCGCTCCACGGTCATCGGGCCGAAGCGCACCGGCGTGGAGTCGGCCAGCCCCTGCCAGTCCGGATCGCCGCCGGGCAGGCCGTCCCCGGCCTCGGCCAGCGCGCGCATCACCGCGACGGTCTCCGGGGCGGCGTGCACCTCGATCCCCGGCCGCAGGGTCCCGACCAGCCCGCAGTGGTCGATGTGGGCGTGGCTGACGAACACCGCCGTCGCCGGGCCCTCCTCGGCCAGCGGAACAGCATCGATCCCAGCTACGGGTTCGATCATCGCCGGGTCGTAGACCCCCGGCACCCGCGGCGCCGCGCCGACCCGCAGCCGGTCGGCGAGGTAGCGGTGCTGCCGGGGCACGACCGGCGGCCGGAACAGGTCGGTGCCTCGGGGGATGTCGAGCCCGAAATCGAGCAGGACCCGGTGGTCCCCCTCGGTGATCAGGACCTTGCTGGAGCCGATGACGCCGACCCCGCCCCAGAACTCGACGGTTGCTGCCATGTGAATTCGTGTTCTTCCTATGAATTGTGCGCGCCGGCCCAGGAGAAGATCCCGGGCAGGATGTCCTCGACCACAGCGGCGCAGACCGTCGCGGGGCCGTCGGCGCGGCCGAACCGGTCGATGTAGCCGGCGCACGCGCCGACCGCCATCGCGGGTTCGATCTCGTTGAAGTAGTGGTCGCCGAGCGAGAAGAGCTCGGCGGCCGGCCGGTCGGCCAGCTCCGCGGCGATCCACCGCCGCAGTCCCTCAGGTTTGTTGGCGCCGGAGACGACCTCCTCGAACAGGGCGGTGACCCCGAGCCGGTCCAGCAGCGGCGCCAAGCCGCCGGCCGGGCTGTTGGTGGCCAGCACGATCCGTACTCGGCCGCGCAGCTTGGCGAGCGCCTCGACCAGCGCCGGGACCGCCGTGACCCGGCAGGCCGCGGTCAGCATGTACTGCCGGCTGGCCAGGAACGCCTCCTCGGTGGCCGCCGGGCCGACCCCGGACAGCGCGGCGAGCCCGGCGGCGGCGCCCCAGGCGTCGACCGAGCTGCGCAGCACGGCGGCCACGGCCTCGTCGGCCACGCCGTCCGCCGCCGCCACCCCGCGGTCGAGGTAGGCGCCGAACAGGTCGAGGAACCGGCCGCGCCACTCCGCCGGCAGGCCGCCGGCGGCGTGCTCGGCGTAGAACCGGACCGGGGCGTCGTCGCGGTAGACGGTGCCGTCGAAGTCGACGACCAGGATCGGCCGGCGGTCTGTGGTCTGTGCCTCAGCCACGCACGCCTCCGGCCGCCGACAGCGCGCCGCGGATGAACTGCCGCTGCAACAGCAGGAAGAACACCATGACCGGCAGCGTGGTGAAGGTGACGGCCGCGGCCAGGCCCGGGAAGTCGGTGCCCTCGGCGTTGGCGAAGGTGGACAGCCCGACCTCGACCGGCTGCACCGTGCTGGAGGACTCCATGCTGGAGTTCGTCATGATCACCGGCCACAGGAACGAGTTCCAGGAGCCCAGGAACACGTTGATGGCCACGATGACCAGCGCCGGGCGCACCATCGGCACCCCGATCGAGCGCAGGAAGCGCAGCCGCGAGGCGCCGTCCAGCGCCGCGGCGTCCAGGATCTCGGACGGCATGGTCAGGAAGAACTGCCGGACCAGGAAGATCCCGAACACGCTGGCGCCCCAGGGGATGATCTGGATCCAGTAGGTGTTCAGCAGGTGCAGGTCGTTGGCCAGCACGTAGTCCGGGATGATCAGCACCGTGCCGGGCATCATCAGCACCGAGAGCACGACCAGCGTCAGTACCTTGCGGCCGGGGAAGCGCAGCACGCCGAAGGCGAAGCCGGCCAGCAGCGAGGTGATCAGGCACAGGACCACCGTGCACGAGGCGATCAGGATGGTGTTCCCGAACAACCGCAGCCACGGCGCCGAATGCCAGGCCCGGGACCAGTTCGACCAGTCCCAGTGCGGCACCAGCACCGGCGGGAAGTCGCTGAACTCGCCGGGGTGCCCGAGCGAGATCACCACGGTCCAGTAGAACGGGAACACGAACGCGACGCCGATGGCGACGGCGAGCACGCGCCGGGCCCAACGCCCGGCGCGGCTCGCTCCCGCCATGCCGCGGGATGCGGACGTCTTGCTCACCCCTGCGCCTTAGCGGCGGTGCAGGCGCCCTGCGCGGTGTTCAGCGCGTCAGAGGGCTGCTTGCCGTTCTCCAGCACCTCCTGGATCGCGGTGGCCTCGTAGCCCTGGCACTTGAAGATCCAGTCGAAGCCGGGCAGCGTGAACGCGGTGTCGAGTTCGGAGACCGCCGCGGTCTCGTAGGGGTTCTTGGCCACGAAGGCCTGCATCACCGGGTCGGTCATGGCCTGGCTGGTCACCGGCAGATAGCCGGAGGTGGCGGCCCACTGGGCCTGCTCGGCCGGGGTGGTGATGAACTTCAGGAAGGCCCAGGCCGCGGCCTTCTGGTCGGCGCTGGCGCCGCTGAACATCACGATGTTGGTGCCGGTCAGCTCGTTGACGGCGCCGGACGGGCCGGAGGGCAGCGCGGAGATGTCCAGCTTGAACTTGCCGCCGACGGTCTTGTTCTCGAAGCCGTAGCCGGCCGCCGAGGAGATGTCGAACACGCCCTTCTGGGCGCCCAGCGCGGTCTCGCCGGGGTAGTTCTTGCCGGTCGCGAGCGCGTTGGCGTCCTTCAGGTCCTTCATGTATTGCAGGGCCTTGACGACACCGGGATCGCTCAGGTGCGGGGTGCCGTCGGCGTCATAGAGGTTCGCGCCGTCGGCCCGGGCCAGGATCTCGAACCACTGGGTGCCGAACGCCGCGCCGGTGGCCGAGCCGGGGTCGATGGTGGACCCGGTGACGCCGTTCTTGGAGACCGCCTTCATGGCGGTGGCGTAGTCGTCCCAGGTCTTGGGCTCGCTCTGCCCGGCCTGGGCCAGCAGGTCGGCGTTGGCGAACAGGATCAGCACGCTCTTGTTGAACGGCCACATCCAGGTCTTGCCGTCCGGCAGCTTCATGTCCGCCTGGATGCCCTTGTAGAACGTGGACATCTCGGCCGGGGTGTCGGTGCCGGCCAGGTCGCTGATCGGGACCAGCTTGCCGGCGGACTGGAAGTAGTCGGCCCAGCTCTCGTAGGCCTGGCCGATAGTCGGGGCGTTCCCGGCCTGCACCTCGGCCTTCTCCTTGGTGTACATCGTGGCGTAGTCCGGGTCGCCCTGAAGCTTGACGGTGATGTTCGGGTACTTCGCCTGGAAGTCCGAGACCAGCTTGTCCATCGCCGGCTTCAGCGTCCCGATCGTCATCGCCTCCTCGAAGGTGATGGTGACCGGGCCGGTGGGCACCGCGAGCTCGGTGCCCGAGCCGCTGCTCTTGGCCCCGGTGTTGTCGGATTTCGGCGTGGAGGCGCCGCCGCCGGCACACGCCGTGGCGGTGAGGGCGATGGCGGCCAGCCCGGCGGCCGCGGTGATGCGCTTACCCATGATGGTTCAGGTCTCCCGAGGTGAGGGGTTTCGGTGGCGGTGCGGAACTCGGTGTGGCGGATCGATCAGACGAGAGCGTGCGACTCGCCGCCGGCCGCGGTGCGGCGCCGGACGAGAGTGAAGAAGACGGTGATGGCGAACAGGACCACGGCCAGCGCCGCGCCGTATCCGGTGTCGCTGAAGATGAAGGCCTCCTGGTAGACCAGGTAGCTCAGGGTGGTCGTGGCGTAGGCGGGGCCGCCGCTGGAGAGCTGGTAGAACTGCGTGAAGGCCTGTAGCGAGGTGATCGCGGTGATGGCGATCACGAACACGGTCACCGGCCGCAGCTGCTGCCAGGTGACGTGCCAGAACTCCTGCCAGGCCGAGCAGCCGTCGACCCGCGCGGCCTCGGAGAGCTCGTTGGACAGCATGGCCAGCCCGCCGAGGAACACCACGGTGGTGAAGCCGACCTCGTGCCACAGGCTGTAGATGATGACCGCGGGCATCGAGGAGGCCGAGGACTGGAGCCACTGCGAAGTCGGCAGGTGCAGGCTGTGCAGGAACCAGTCGGCCAGGCCGAACTTGGGGTTGAAGATCCAGACCCAGATCATCGACGTGGCGATCATCGGCGTGGCGTGCGGCAGGAAGACCGCCACCCGCGTGGAGTTCAGCAGCAGGCCGCCGCGCTGCAACAGCAGCGCCAGCGCCAGCGAGATCGCCGTCCCGCCGACCACCATCGCCCCGGTGAAGTACAGCGAGTGCCACAGGCTGCTCAGGAAGGTCGGCTGCGTGGCGTTGAACAGCCGCGAGTAGTTCCCCAGGCCCTTGAACTTCGACAGCGCCGGATTCAGCGCGTTCCACTTCCACAGCGAGACGTAGAAGGTGTAGCCGGTGGGGATGATCACGAAGGCCAGGAACACCAGCACGGCCGGCGCCGAGTAGGCCCACCCCCAGCGGGTCGCGCGGAAGTCCCGGGCGCGGTTCCGGCGCGCCGGGCCGGGCGGTGCGGCGAGGGCCTTGGCGGCCTCGGTCGTTGCGGTCACGGCACGAAACTGTCGCGGGTCATGATGTCGATCCCGCGACGTTTCGATGAACAGTCGACTACAAGGCTACTTATATTCGCGATCTTGTGGTGTCCTGGTACGTTGGCCACCTTCCGACCACCGGGACGAACCGCCGGACGCCGGCCCCCGGCCAGGGGAAACCGGCCCCCCGGCCGGGCCGGGTGCGCAGCCCGAAGTACAGCTAGGGCAACACGCGGCGGGCGACGGAGGAGGTCACGGTGCCGTCCTCATTGAACTCCGGGTCGGCGACGCTTCCGGCCGCGGGCGTGGCGCCCTCGGCGGCGTAGTCCGCGGCGTAGGCGCCCTTGGAGGGGCGACGGCGGCGGACCGGCGGGGTGACGCCGTCAGCCAGCCGGCGCGAGGTGACCAGGAACCCGGTGTGGCCGATCATCCGGTGGTCCGGCCGCACCGCCAACCCCTCGACGTGCCAGCCGCGCACCATCGACTCCCAGGGCTGCGGCTCGGTGAAGGCGCCGTGGGCGCGCAGGGCCTCCACGGTGCGCGACAGCTGGGTCGTGGTGGCGACGTAGCAGACGATCACGCCGCCGGGGACCAGGGCCTTGGCGACCGCGTCCACGCAGTCCCAGGGCGCCAGCATGTCCAGGACGACCCGGTCGACCTCCTCGTCGGCCAGCTTCTCCGCGAGGTCGCCGATGGTCAGTTCCCACGCCGGGTGTTCGGCGCCGAAGAAGGAGCGCACGTTCTTCGCCGCGATCTCGGCGAACTCCTCGCGGCGCTCGTAGGAGTGCACACTGCCGGAGTCGCCCACGGCCCGCAGCAGCGAGCAGGTCAGCGCGCCGGAGCCGACGCCGGCCTCGACCACCCGCGCGCCGGGGAAGATGTCGGCCATCTGCACGATCTGGCCGGCGTCCTTGGGATAGACGACGGCGGCGCCTCGCGGCATCGACAGCACGAAGTCGGACAGCAGGGGACGCAGCGCCAGGTACTCGTTGCCGCCGGAGGTCTTCACGACCACGCCCTCGGGGGAGCCGATCAGCTCGTCGTGCTCGAAGGAGCCCTTGTGCGTGTGGTACTGCTTGCCCGGCTGCAAGGTGATCGTGCTCATCCGGCCCTTGGCGTCGGTGAGCTGCACCTGGTCACCGGGCTTGAAGGGGCCGCGACGGTGATCGGCGCCGGTCGGGACGATCGGTTCGCCGGTCGCGACGGTCGGCTCGTGGGAGGGCGTGCTGTCCATCCCTTCAGCCTACCGGCGGTGGTGGGGCGCCTAGACCGGCGTCTTCCGGGGCGTCTAGACCGGCATCTTCCGGGGCGCGGGCGGCGGCCCGGGCGGCTTGCCCAGGAAGGCGGCCTGCACATCGGAGGCCGCCAGCACCCCGACGATCTCCCCGCTCGTCTCGACCACCAGGTACTCCGGCGCCGGGTTGGCCCGCAGCACGTCCAGCAGTTCCTCGCCCATCAG
Source organism: Catenulispora pinisilvae (assembly GCF_015356865.1). Classification (GTDB taxonomy): domain Bacteria; phylum Actinomycetota; class Actinomycetes; order Streptomycetales; family Catenulisporaceae; genus Catenulispora; species Catenulispora pinisilvae. The sequence goes on along the minus strand of NZ_JAAFZA010000053.1, from coordinate 35,711 downwards.
GTCCGCCGTCACTATCAGGCTCGCGTCCAGCGGGTGCGCCACGTCACCGGCCTCGACCCAGGGCCGGCGCTGCTCCGGGGTGGCGATCACCTGGGCCTCGTTCACCAGGCCGGTCGGCCGCTCGTTGCCGTCCACCAGGACGATGCCGCGGGCGTTCACCTCGTGCGCCCGGCGCAGCGCCTCGGCCAGCGGGATCCGGGCGTCGACGCTGATCGCGCGGCGGGTCATCTTGCGGGCCGACAGGCCCGGGATGCGCTCCCGCAGCTTGGCGACCACCAGGGCCTGGGTGGCGCCGTACCAGATGAACATCGCCATGAACACGGCCAGGCCCAGGCCGAAGGGCTGGATGGTGCCGTCGTGGACGTAGATCAGGTTCATCACGATGAACACCGCGATCGCCAGCACCCGGCCGGCCCACGCGGCGGCGACCGTGCCGGCCATCGGGCGGCCGGTGGCCTTCCAGACCGCGGCGCGCAGCAGTTGGCCGCCGTCCAGCGGCAGGCCCGGCAGCATGTTGAAGATGGCGACCAGCAGGTTGGACGCCCAGAACCCGAAGATCAGGGTGGCGGCGACCTTCTGGCCCAGGCTGACCGAGTCCTCGTGCGGGATGGCCTGGTACACGGCGAAGCCGATACCGGCCAGGGCGGCCGAGGTCAGCGGGCCGACGAAGGCGATCCAGAAGGCCTTGCCGGGGCTGTCGGACTCCTTCTCGATCTCCGACACGCCGCCGAGGAAGTGGATGACGATGCGCCGCACCGGCAGCCCCAGGCGCTTGGCCAGGGCCGAGTGCGCGAGCTCGTGAACCACGACGGATCCGTAGAGGAACACGGCGTATGCCAGGGACAGCACATAGCGCCAGCCGCCGAGTTCGTTGCCGAAGTCGTTGGAGGGGTCGGTCGCGTCCCCGGACTGCGGGGCCAGCAGGACCGTGATGAAGGCGGCGACGACGAACCAGGACGGCGAGACGTAGAGCGGGATGCCGAACGGCCGGCCCAGACGCAGACCAGGGCCGCGGACAACCTGAGAGGCGCCGCGTTTGCCGGGCTCGTTCTTGCCCGACTCACCGGTGCTCTGTCCGCCCTCGTCTTCCGCCACGTCTTCGACTCTATGCGCAGCCGAACTTGCAAGACCACTCACCGCGCGGGCGATCTCATCACAGGGGCGTCACGGTGGCGCGTTGAGGGAGGGGGCGGGGTGCGCCGCGATGTCGGTACCGCCGAGTAGGGTCCAGGCCCATGGACGCTTTGGACGCACCCGCCGCTGAAGCCACGGAGCCCTCGGCCACGGCCCTGACCACCATCCCGCTCCCGATGGCGCTGTCGCCGTCCCGGGCGTCCGACTTCATGACCTGCCCGCTGCTGTTCCGCTTCCGCGTCATCGACAAGCTCCCGGAACGCAAGAGCGCGGCGGCGACCCGCGGCACCCTGGTCCACGCGGTCCTGGAGCACCTCTTCGACCTGCCGACCGGCCAGCGCACCCCGACCTCGGCCTCCAGCCTGCTCTCCCCGGAGTGGGAGCGCATGGTCCAGGCCGACCCGGAACTGAAGGCGCTCGCCGAGGAGGCCGGCGGCGACGAGGCCTGGCTGGCCGGCGCCGTGGACCTGCTGGAGCGCTACTTCCGCCTGGAGGACCCCAACCGCCTGGAGCCGGCCGAGCGCGAACTGTTCGTCCACGCCCGCGTCGCCGACGGCCTCCTGCTGCGCGGCTTCGTCGACCGCCTCGACGTGGCCCCCAACGGCGCGATCCGAGTCGTGGACTACAAAACCGGCCGCGCACCGGGCCCGGCCTTCGAAGGCAAAGCCCTGTTCCAGATGAAGTTCTACGCACTGGTCCTGTGGAAGACCCGCGGCGTGGTCCCCCGCCGCCTGCAACTGATGTATCTCGGCGGCGAAAGCCAGATCGTCACCTACGACCCCGACGAAGGCGACCTGCGCGCCACCGAACGCAAAGTCGCCGCTCTCTGGAGCGCGATCCGCGCCGCCGCCGAACGCGGCGAATGGCGCCCGAACCCCTCGCGCCTGTGCGACTGGTGCGACCACAAGGCGCTGTGCCCGGAGTTCGGCGGAACGCCGCCGACGCTGCCGCCGGTCGAGGTGGTCCAGGCTTCGGAGGCGGTGCCGGGGCAACGAGGGCGGGCTGTGGCGGCGGAGGGTGAGGGCGAGTAGGGACTGGTTGGCAAACCAGGTCCCTGATTCGCGGCACCGATTCCGCGCGCCGAGCAAGACGACTTGCTCGGCGCCGAGAACGGGCTTTTCGACAAGCACCGCACAGTGCTTTCGCATCCGCGCCTCATTGTGGTGCCCGAGGTTACTGACTTCGGGCGGCGGGCATCAGTCCGCAGTACTGCCCGGCCAGTTATCTGTCGTCCGACGTCCGCTCGTCGAACAACCCCCGCAGGAAGGCCAGGTTCACCCGCCGCAGCGAGTCCACGATCGTCACCCGCTCGCGCGCGGCCACCTCCGCGGCGTGCGGCACGGCGATCACCCGGCAGCCCGCGGCGTGGCCGGCGGCGGCGCCGGTCGGCGAGTCCTCCAGGACCACGCAGCGCGCCGGGTCGACGTCCAGGTGCCGGGCCGCGAGCAGGTAGGGGTCCGGGTTGGGCTTGCCGAGTTCCACGTCGTCGCCGGAGACGGTGACCCGGAAGTGGTCGGGGCCGATCAGCGGCAGGCAGGCGTCGACGATGCGGCGGGAGGAGGCCGAGACCAGGGCCAGCGGCAGGCCGGCGGCCTCCAGCTCCACCAGCAGGTCCTTGGCGCCGGGCATCATCGGGACGCCGTCGCGCAGGCGCTCGACCATGGCGGTCTCGATGCCGGCGGCGAACTCGGCGGCGCCGACCGGGTGGCCGGTGAGCTCCAGGAGGTAGGCCGTCGAGACCTCTATCGGCTTGCCCAGGACGTGCGGGTAGTGCTCGGGGCCCAGGGTGATCCCGTAGGCGGCGAGCAGGTCCTGCTCGGCTTGGAACCAGGTGGGCTCGGAGTCGATGAGCAGACCGTCCATGTCGAACAGGACGGCCGCCGGCGGTATGGGGTGGAGCATGCCGATCAAGATACCAATCCGCGCCCCCGGCGCTTCGCCCGATCGTACGGCGGCTTGGCGCCGAACCCGAGAAACGGCGCCGCACCGCGACTACTGTTGGGACTTGTGACCACAGACAGTGCCGTCTCCGTCAGCCACCGCGGCCCGGTCACCCCCTACCGTCCCGCGTCCCGCGCCTCCCCCACTCCGGCCGCACGGCCGCGCCCGCCCTGGGCCGGCACCCACCCACCGGACCCGATCAGAACCGAGGGCTTTGGAAAGTGACCACCACCGACGCCGCCTCCGCTCATCCGTCCTTCTCGGCCCGCACCCGCGGCGAGGACCGGGAATGGCTCAGTACCGCCGTCGACCTCGCCTGGCGCTGCCCGCCGGCGCCGCGCGCGTTCAACGTCGGGGCGCTGATCATCGACGCCGACGACCGCGAGCTGGCCCGCGGCTGGTCCCGCGACACCGACGAGCACGTCCACGCCGAGGAGTCGGCCCTGGCCCGGGTGGCGCCGGGCCATCCGCGGCTGCCCGGCGCGACCGTCTACTCCTCGCTGGAGCCCTGCTCGGTCCGCAAGTCACGGCCGGTCAGCTGCACCCAGCTGATCATCGACTCCGGCATCCGCCGCGTGGTGTTCGCCTGGCGCGAGCCCTCCCTGCTGGTCGAGGACTGCCAGGGCGCGGAGTTGTTGCGCGCCGCCGGGATCGAGGTCGTGGAGTTCCCGGAGTTCGCGCCGATGGTCCAGGCCGCGAACGCGCAGCTGCTCGGCGGGGGCTGAGGCTCCATTCCGATCCGGCGGGGCGGCTCCGCTTGCGCGCCGCCGCCCTACTCGCGCACCGACGGCCCTGCGTACAGCGACAGTCCTGTGTACACCGACAGTCCTGTGCACCGACCGCCCTACGCGCGCACCGACCGCCGTACCGCGGTCCGCACCGCGCGCCGCGCCGCCACCCGCGCGGCCGGCCCCAAGTCGTCCAGGTACTCCAGCAGGGCGCCGAGCTGATCCAGGGCCCGGAACGCCGCCTGGTCCCCTTCCGGATCGACCGCGGCCAGCAGCTCCATCCCGATGAACGACGCGGCCACCGCGCGCGCCAGCCCCGGCACGTCGGCCACCTCCCCCAGCGGGGAGTCCGCCAGCACCCGGGTCAGCACCTGCTCGATCTCCACGGTCCACAACCCCAGCGCGTCGCGGGTCGCGGCGGCGAACGCCGGGTTGGTCTGGGCCCCGGCCAGCATCTGTCCCAGCACCGTGACGTTGCCGTTCGCGCTCTCCCGCAGGTGCAGCTCCCGGCCGACCCGCTGCAACTCCCGCAGGGTCCGGACTCGCCCGAACCGCTCCCGATACCCGGCCACCTGCTGCTCGGTCGACCAGATGGCCGCCGCGGCCAGCAGCTCGTCGACACTGCCGAAGTGGTAGAACACCAGCGCCTGGTTCACCCCGGCGGCCGCCGCGATGGTGCGGGCCGACACCCCGGCGATGCCCTGGGTCCGCAGCGCCTCGATCGTGCCGTGCAGCAGGCGGTCCCGGGTGTCGGTGCTCATGCCGCGACGCTACCGGATCGCACAAGGGTTCGTTGAGCGGCCGCTCAACGGGCTCGACGCTGTCGGTGCGGACCGTGAGGATGGGGTCATGACGCCCGAAGAGACGGCCGTCCTCGAACGGCTCCGCGCCATCTGCCTGGCGCTCCCCGAAGTCGAGGAGCGCCAGAGCCACGGCGAACCGACCTGGTTCATCCGCGGCAAGCGCACGCTGGTGATGTTCTGCGACCACCACCACGGCGCGCGCCTGGGCTTCTGGTGCCCGGCCGCCGAAGGCGTGCAGGAGCTGCGGATCGAGCAGGACCCGGACACGTTCTACCGGCCGCCGTACGTGGGCGTCCGGGGCTGGCTCGGCGTCAACCTCGACGACGACCCGGACTGGGACGACGTCCAGGACATGGTCCGGGACGCCTACCGCAAGGTGGCGCCGAAGACGCTGGTGGCCCGCCTTGACTGAGCTCAGGGTGTCGCAGGACATCGCGGTCCCGGCCGAGCGGGCCTGGGAGGCGATCGCGGACTGGGAGTCGCAGGGCACGTGGATGGTCGCGACGAAGGTGCGCGGGACGGCGAGCGCGGTCGGCGGCCGGCTGGAGGGCTGGACCGGGATCGGGCCGCTGGGCTTCCTGGACACGATGACGGTCACCGAGTGGGAGCCGCCCCGCCGCTGCGTGGTCGAGCACACCGGGCACGTGGTGCGCGGGACCGGCGGGTTCGAGGTGGCGCGGCTGGGGACCGGTGGATGCCGGGTGACCTGGTGGGAGCGGGTGGAGCTGCCGCTGGGGGTACTGGGGAAGATCGGGTGGCTGGCCATCGGGCCGACGACCAGGCTGTTCTTCAAGGTCTCGCTCGGCCGGCTCAAGCGCGTTCTGGAGACCGGCTGATCGCCCGCCGCACAGCCGGACCAGCTGGGCCGGGCGGCACTCACGTCCAGGGGCTCATCAGCCCGCTCTGGTAAGCGATGACGACGGCCTGCGCGCGGTCCCGGGCTCCGATCTTGGCGAGGATCCGCTTCACGTGGGTCTTCGCGGTGGACTCCGCGATCACGAGCAGGTCGGCGATCTCGGCGTTGGCGTGGCCTTCGGCGACCAGCCGGAGCACCTGCGTCTCCCGCTCGGTCAGGCGGTCCAGTCCGCGCCGCCGCCACTGGGCCGCCGCCCGGGCCGGAGCCGTCTGCCGGGCCGCCCCGGCCGCGCTCAGCTCGACGAACCGTCGGACGAGGTCCCGGGTCACCGCCGGGTCCAGCAGCGCCTCGCCGGCCGCGACCGTGTGGACGGCCTCGATCAGCCGCTCGGGCGGGGAACGCTTGAGCAGGAAGCCGCTGGCACCGGCCTGGAGCGCGCCCCACACGTACTCGTCGTGGTGGAACGTGGTGAGCACGAGGATCCGCGTGGGCAGCGCGGCCGCGACGATGCGGCCGGTGGCCTCGATGCCGTCGACGCCGGGCATCCGCACGTCCATCAGGACGACGTCCGGCTCCAGGGACCGGCACAGCTCGACGGCCCGCAGCCCGTCCGCCGCCTCGCCGACCACCTCGACGTCGTCCGCGGTGCCCAGGACGACGGCGACGCCGGCCCGAAGGAGGGCGTCGTCATCGGCCACCAGGACCCGGACGGTCATGGCACCGGGAGCACGGCCCGCAGCCGGAACCCGCCCCGGTCGCCGCCGGACTCGACGCTGCCGTGCTCGATGCCGCCGTGCTCGACGCTGCCCCCGAACGCCGCGACCCGCTCGGCGATGCCCAGCAGCCCGCGCCCGGGAAGGTAGCCGGCCGGACTGCCGCGGCCGTCGTCGCAGACCTCGATGTCCAGGGCCCGCCCGTCGTGGCGGAGGGTGACCCTCGCCGACTTGGCGCCGCCGTGCTTCAGCGCGTTGGTCAGCGCCTCCTGGACGATCCGGTAGGCCGACAGGTCCATGCTCGGGATCACTTCGGACGCCGACGGGTCCATCCGGACCCTCACCTGGACCCCGGCCTGCGCCATCCGCTCGACCAGCCGGGGCAGCTCCGCGATACCGGGCGCGGTGCCGAGAGAGTCACTGAGGCCGGCCGGCTCGTGCCGCCGCAACAGGCCGAGCACCCGGTCCAGTTCGGTGAGCGCGTCCCGGCCGATGTGCTCCAGCCCCGTCAGGAGCTCGCGGGTCTTCGCCGGATCCCGGTCCAGGACCCGCCGGCCCGCGCCGGCCTGCACCACCATCACGTTGACCGTGTGCCCGATCAGGTCGTGCAACTCGCGCGCCAGCCGCAGCCGCTCGTCGGCCACCGCCGCCCGCCGCACCGCCTGGCGGGCCGCCCGCTGTTCCTCGTGCCGCCGGGCCGCGCCGTACCCGACGGCCCAGGCGAGCCACCAGGTGAACAGCACACCGGCGGGCATGGTGAGCGTGGCGGACGGGAACTTCGCGAAGTAGGCGACGACGCCGGGGATCAGGATCAGCGGTCCCCAGCGAGCCCGGCTCCGCGTCGCGTACAGGCCGAGGGAGTACAGACAGACCAGGTTCGCGTAGGGCGAGATCGGGCTGGGGGCGATCCACAGCGCCTCCGCGATCAGCGCCGTCGAGCCGACGATGTAGCCCGCGTACGGCACTCGGCGGCGGAACGCCACACCGCCGGCCATGACCACGCTCAGCGCGACCGCGGCCGACAACCGCTCCCCCGACAGCATCCGGGCCCGCTCGACGACCATCGCGGCCAGGAACGCGGCGGCGAGCGCCGCGTCGGCGACGTCCTCGGGGACCCGGCGCAGAGCACGCGTCGCAGCGCCCGTCACGTCCACCGTCTGCATCAGCACGCTTCAGACCCTAAACGCCTGCGCGGCCGCAGCCGTCCCCCCACGGGGGTATGGACGGTGACCCCGGTGGGGGGGCGGTCTGTGTCCCCGATCTCACTAGCGTCCCTGTCAGCGATACGCCGACGACCAGAAAGCGAGATCGACCATGCGCTGGAAGACACTGAATCACACCGGGCCCGCGATCCTCCTCACGGCGGCTGTCGGGCTGGCGGTGGCCGCACCTGCCAGCGCCGACGCCGGCAACAGCGCCGACGCCGGCACCGGCGCGGCCCAAGGAAGCTCGCGGCCTGCCAGCGTCCTGCAACAGGAAGCGGACGCGATCCACACCGCCGGGGCGCCCGGTGTGCTGGTCACGGTGACCACGCCGAACGGGCGTCAGACCGTGCGGGCCGGCGTGGCCGACACCGCCACCGGAGCGCCGGTGCCGCTCGATGCCCGGTTCCGGATCGGCAGCGCGACCAAGAGTTTCGTCGCCACGGTCGTGCTCCAACTCGTCGGCGAGGGGCGGCTGTCGTTGTCGGACCCGGTCGACCGCTGGCTGCCGGGGGTGGTGACGGGCAACGGCAACGACGGCAGCCGGATCACCGTCAAGGAACTGCTCCAGCACACCTCGGGCATCTACGACTTCGCCCACGACCTGCCCGAGATAGCCACCGCCGCCGGCTACCAGGCCGGCCGTCTCGACGTCTACACGCCGGCCCAGCTGGTGGCGATGGCGATGAAGCACCAGCCGACCTTCCCGCCGGGCACCGGCACCTCGTACTCGAACACCAACTACGTCCTGCTCGGCATGATCATCAACCGGGTCACCGGCCAGACCTGGGCCCACGAGGTCCAGGCCCGGATCATCGGGCCGCTGGGACTGCGCCACACCGTGATTCCGGGCACGGTTCCGTACATCCGCGGCCCACACGCCGAGGGCTACTCGACCTTCGGCGGCACCGACCCGGTGGACGTCACCGTGCTCAACCCGAGCATGATCGACGCGGCCGGATCGATCATCAGCACCACCGGCGACCTGGGCCGCTTCTACACGGCCCTGACCGGCGGCCGCCTGCTGGCCCCGGCCCAGCTCGCGGCCATGGAGACCACCATCCCGGCGGCCCAGCTGAGCGTCTTCTGGCCGGGTGCCCGCTACGGCCTGGGCCTGGCCTGGTTCCCGCTCTCCTGCGGCGGCGGCTACTTCGGCCACCCCGGCGGCGTCCCCGGCTACCAGACCTGGGACGCCGTCGCCCCCGGCACCGGCCGCGCCGTCGTCGTCTCCAGCACCGGCGACGGCAGCCAGGACATCCAGCTGGCCACCAACGCCCTGGTGGACCGGGAGCTGTGCCGCGCGGGGTAGTTCCGGGCCGAGAAGTGAGCCCGGGAGTAAGCCCAGGGGAAGTGAGCCCGGGGCCGGTCCTGCCGATCGAGGATCAGCAGCCCTGATCCTCGATCGGATGATCGGCGGGACGAGCCCTAGTCCAGAATCCCCCGCAGCTCCTCCACTGTCCGAGCCGCCGCGTCCCGCAGGCCGGCCACCGAAGGCCCGCTCCGCAGGATCTCGCGGCTGCTCGCCGGCACCACGTTCCGCGCCCCGCCCCCGAAGATCCGCTTCACGTCCGCGGCCGTCGCCCCCTGCGCGCCGATGCCGGGCACCAGGTAGGCGCCGTTCAGACCCGACAGGTCGAAGCTCGGCGTCTCGACGGTGCCGCCGACCACCACGCCGATCGGTCCCATCGGCGAGGCGTCGCCGTTGCGCGCGGCGGCGGCCGCGATGATCTCCTCGGCGACCGTCCGGCCCGAAGCGCCGACCGCGCCCTGGACCTGCGCGCCCTCGGGGTTCGAGGTCAGCCCGAGCACGAACACGCCCGCGTTGTTCTTCTCGGCCAGCGTGTACAGCGGCTCCAGGGAACCGAAGCCCAGGTAAGGGCTGGCGGTCAGGGCGTCTGAGAACAGCGGCGAGGTCGGGTCGAGATAGGCGTCCGCGTAGGCCGCCACCGTCGAGCCGATGTCCCCGCGCTTGGCATCCATGATCACCACGGCGCCGGCCGAGCGCGCGTCGGCGACGGTCCGCTCCAGCACCGCGATCCCCCGGCTGCCGAAGCGCTCGAAGAACGCCGACTGCGGCTTGAGCGCCGCGACCCGGTCGGCGAGGGCTTCGACCACCGTAAAGGAGAACCTCTCCAGCCCCGCGACGTCGTCGGTCAGGCCCCACTGCGCCAAGAGCGAGCTGTGCGGGTCGATGCCCGCGCACAGCGGCCCCCGCGTGTCCAGAGCCATCCGCAGGCGGGCGCCGAACGTTGATGCCATGACGACTCTCCTTCTTGTATACGCGCTCTTGTATACGTGTGCTTGTCTACGTATTACGAGACGCGGGCCGCCTCGACGGCGTCGCGCAGGTTCGTGTAGCCGCCGGCCCGGACCTTCTCGGCGATCCCGCGGTTGATCCGCGACGCCCAGGCCGGCCCCTCGTAGATGAAGCCGGTGTAGCCCTGCACCAGGTCGGCACCGGCGACCAGGCGCTGCCAGGCGTCCCCGACGGTCTCGACGCCACCGACCGAGATCAACACCAGCTGGCCCGAGGTCCGCGCTCGCAGCCGCTTCAGGACCTCCAGCGAGCGCTCCTTCAGCGGCGCGCCCGACAGACCGCCGCCACCGGCCGTCTCGACCTTCTCAGCGGCCGACTTCAGCCCCTCGCGGCCGATCGTCGTGTTGGTCGCGATGATGCCGTCCAGGTGCAGCTCCAGCGCCAGGTCCGCGACCGCGTCGATGTCGGCGTCGGCCAGGTCCGGGGCGATCTTCACCAGCAGCGGGACCCGCCGGCCCGGGACCACCTCGTCGGCCGCCGCGCGCACCGCCTTGAGCAGCGGCCGCAGCACCTCGACTGCTTGCAGGCTGCGCAGGCCCGGGGTGTTCGGCGAGGAGACGTTGACGACCAGGTAGTCGGCGTACGGCGCCAGCAGCTTGGTGGACACCACGTAGTCGGTGGCCGCCTCGTCCTCCGGCACGATCTTCGTCTTGCCGATGTTGACCCCGACCACCGGCGGCACCTTGTCCCAGCGCTCGGGCTTGGCCACCCGCCGCTTGAGCCGGCGCGCGACCTCCTCGGCGCCGCCGTTGTTGAAGCCCATGCGGTTCACCACCGCGCGGTCGGCGATCAGCCGGGCCAGCCGGGGCTGCTCGTTGCCGGGCTGGCCCTGGCCGGTCACGGTGCCGATCTCCACCGAGCCGAAGCCGAGCGCGGCCAGCACGTCGATGCCCTCGGCGTTCTTGTCGAAGCCGGCGGCCAGCCCGAAGGGGGCCGGGAACCCGACGCCGAACACGGTCTGCTTCAGGACCGTGTCGTGCGCCGGGAACAGCCGCTCCAGCAGCGCCAGGCCGCTTCCGGCGGGCAGCGCGCCGACCGCCCGGATCGCGCCGAAGCCGAGGCGGTGCGCCTGCTCGGCATCCATCCGACGGAACACCAGGTTGAACAGTTTCGGATAGATCCTCACCTCAGGCACCTCTCTCAGTTCGACGCGACCACAGACCTGCGCGAGAAGATCTCAGTCCGCGGCGCGCGCCGGGTCCGAGGCCGCCGCCCGCGAGGCGTTGATCTTGTCCGCGTACTCCTGCAGCGACCCGATCCCGATCTCGCCGCGCTGCAACGCCTCGATCCCGTGCACGGCCGCCGCGAAGCCCTGGACCGTGGTGATGCACGGCTTGCCGGCCTGCACCGCCGCGGTCCGGATCTCGTAGCCGTCCAGCCGCGAGCCCACCCCGAACGGGGTGTTCACGATCAGGTCGATCCCGCCGTCCACGATCATCTGCACGATCGTCGGCTCGCCGTCCGGGCCGGTCCCCTGCGACAGCTTGCGCACCGTGGTCGCCGGGATCCCGTTGCGGCGCAGCACGTCGGCGGTGCCGTCGGTGGCCAGGATCTCGAAGCCCAGGTCGTGCAGCGCCTTGACCGGGAACACCATGGAGCGCTTGTCGCGGTTGGCCACCGAGACGAACGCCTTGCCGCGCAGCGGCAGCGAGCCGTAGGCGCCGGCCTGGGACTTGGCGAAGGCCTTGCCGAAGTCGGCGTCGATCCCCATCACCTCGCCGGTGGAGCGCATCTCCGGGCCGAGGATGACGTCCACGCCCTGCCCGTCCGGGGTCCGGAACCGGGACCACGGCATGACCGCCTCCTTCACCGAGATCGGCGAGTCCGAGGGCAGCGTGCCGCCGTCGCCCTCGCGCGGCAGCAGGCCCTCGGCCCGCAGCTCGGCCACGGTGGCGCCCATCCCGATCCGGGCCGCGGCCTTGGCCAGCGGCACCGCGGTGGCCTTGGCCACGAACGGCACCGTGCGCGAGGCGCGCGGGTTGGCCTCCAGCACGTACAGGATGTCGCCGGCCAGCGCGTACTGGATGTTGATCAGGCCCCGGACGCCGACGCCGCGGGCGATCGCCTCGGTGGAGGCGCGCAGCCGCTTGATGTCGTGCCCGCCCAGGGTGATCGGCGGCAGCGCGCAGGCCGAGTCGCCGGAGTGGATCCCGGCCTCCTCGATGTGCTCCATCACGCCGCCGAGGTAGAGCTCCTCGCCGTCGAACAGCGCGTCCACGTCGATCTCGATCGCGTCGTCCAGGAACCGGTCGACCAGCACCGGGTGCTCCGGCGAGATCTGGGTGGCGCGCTCGATGTAGCCGTGGAGCATGGCCTCGTCGTAGACGATCTCCATGCCCCGCCCGCCCAGCACGTAGGACGGCCGGACCAGCACCGGATAGCCGATCTCGTCGGCGATCGCCTTGGCCTCGGCGAAGGAGAACGCGGTGCCGTGCTTGGGGGCCGGCAGCCCGGCCTCGGCCAGCACCCGCCCGAAGGCGCCGCGGTCCTCGGCCAGGTGGATGGCCTCCGGCGAGGTGCCGACCACCGGCACCCCGGCGTCCTTCAGCGACTGCGCCAGGCCCAGCGGGGTCTGGCCGCCGAGCTGCACGATCACCCCGGCCACGGGCCCGGCGGCCCGCTCGGCGTCCACGATCTCCAGCACGTCCTCCAGCGTCAGCGGCTCGAAGTAGAGCCGGTCGGAGGTGTCGTAGTCGGTGGAGACGGTCTCCGGGTTGCAGTTGACCATCACGGTCTCGTAGCCGGCGTCCCGCAGCGCGAAGGAGGCGTGCACGCAGGAGTAGTCGAACTCGATGCCCTGCCCGATCCGGTTGGGACCGGAGCCCAGGATGATCACCGCCGGCTTGCCGCGCGGCTCGACCTCGGTCTCCTCGTCGTAGGACGAGTAGTGGTACGGGGTCTTCGCGGCGAACTCCGCGGCGCAGGTGTCGACGGTCTTGTAGACCGGCCGCACGCCCAGCGAGTGCCGCAGCTCGCGGACCACCGACTCGGTCAGGTTCCGGATGTCGGCGATCTGCTTGTCGGAGAAGCCGGTCCGCTTGACCCGGTGCAGCAGCGCGGGCGAGAGGCGCTCGGCGTCGCGCAGCTCGCAGGCGGTCTCGTGGATCAGCAGCACCTGGTCCAGGAACCAGGGGTCGATCTTGGTGGACTCGTGCAGCTCGGAGATGGAGGCGCCGGCCCGGTAGGCCTCGATGAGCAGGTTGACCCGGCCGTCGGTGGGCCGCGCGGCCTCGGCCAGGACCGTCGCCTTGTCCCGGACCGGACCGACCCAGGTGAACTCCGAGCCCTTCTTCTCCAGTGAGCGCAACGCCTTCTGGAGCGCCTCGGGGAAGGAGCGGCCGATGGCCATGGCCTCGCCGACCGACTTCATGGTGGTGGTCAGGGTGCTGTCGGCGGCCGGGAACTTCTCGAAGGCGAACCGCGGCACCTTCACCACCACGTAGTCCAGCGCCGGCTCGAAGGAGGCCGGGGTCTGCTGGGTGATGTCGTTCGGGATCTCGTCCAGGGTGTAGCCGACGGCCAGCCGGGCGGCGATCTTGGCGATCGGGAACCCGGTGGCCTTGGAGGCCAGGGCCGAGGAGCGGGACACCCGCGGGTTCATCTCGATGACGATGATCCGGCCGTCCTCCGGGTTCACCGCGAACTGGATGTTGCAGCCGCCGGTGTCGACGCCGACCGCGCGGATCACCGCGATGCCGACGTCGCGCAGTTCCTGGTACTCCCGGTCGGTCAGGGTCATCGCCGGGGCCACGGTGATCGAGTCGCCGGTGTGCACGCCCATCGGGTCGAAGTTCTCGATGGAGCAGACCACGACGACGTTGTCGTTCTTGTCCCGCATCAACTCCAGCTCGTACTCCTTCCAGCCCAGGATGGACTCCTCCAGGAGCACCTCGGTGGTCGGCGAGAGCGCCAGGCCCGTGCCGGCGATGCGGCGCAGCTCGGCCTCGTCGTGGGCGAAGCCGGAGCCGGCGCCGCCCATCGTGAAGGAGGGTCGGACCACGACCGGGTAGCCGCCGAGTTCGTCGACGCCGGCCAGGCAGTCCTCCATGGAGTGGCAGATGACCGAGTTCGCGCTGTGCGCGTTCAGCCCGGTCTCGCCGATGGCGTCGACGATCCGCTTGAACTTCTCGCGGTCCTCGCCGGACTGGATCGCGGCGATGTTGGCGCCGATCAGCTCGACGTTGTACTTGTCCAGGACGCCGTTCTCGGCCAGCGCGACCGCGGTGTTCAGCGCGGTCTGGCCGCCCAGCGTGGGCAGCAGCGCGTCCGGGCGCTCCTTGGCGATGATCTTCTCGACGAACTCCGGGGTGATCGGCTCGACGTAGGTGGCGTCGGCGACCTCCGGGTCGGTCATGATCGTCGCCGGATTCGAGTTGACCAGGATCACCCGCAGTCCCTCGGCGCGCAGCACGCGACAGGCCTGGGTGCCGGAGTAGTCGAACTCGGCGGCCTGGCCGATGACGATCGGGCCGGAGCCGACGACGAGGACGGACTTCAGATCTTCACGCTTCGGCATCTCAGGCCTCGCCCTTCTCGTCGTTCTTGGCGGTGGCCATCAGATCCACGAATCGGTCGAACAGGTAGGCGGCGTCGTGCGGACCGGCCGCCGCCTCCGGGTGGTACTGCACGCTGAACGCCGGGACGTCCAGCGCCCGCAGACCCTCCACGACGTCGTCGTTCAGGCAGACGTGGCTGACCTGGACCCGGCCGTACTCGGTGTCCGAGACCTGGTCCAGCGGCGCGTCCACGGCGAACCCGTGGTTGTGCGCGGTGACCTCCACCTTGCCGGTGGCGCGGTCCTGCACCGGCTGGTTGATGCCGCGGTGGCCGTACTTCAGCTTGTAGGTGCCGAAGCCCAGGGCCCGGCCGAGGATCTGGTTGCCGAAGCAGATCCCGAAGACCGGGATCCGCCGGTCCAGGACGGCGCGCACGATCGGGACCATCGACTCCTCGGTGGTCTCCGGGTCGCCGGGGCCGTTGCTCATGAAGAAGCCGTCCGGCTCCAGGGCCAGGACGTCCTCCAGGGTCGCCGAGGCGGACAACACGTGGACCCGGGCGCCGCGCTCGGCCATCCGGCGCGGTGTCATGGACTTGATACCGAGGTCGTAGGCGGCCACGGTGAACTTGTGCTCGCCGATCGGCTCGACCACATAACCCTGCTTGGTGGTGACGTCGCCGACCAGGTCCGCACCGGCCATCGCCGGGCTCGCCGCGACCTTCTCGACCAGTGTCTTCGGGTCCTGCTCGGCCAGCTCGCCGGAGAACACGCCGCAGCGCATCGCGCCGCGCTCGCGCAGGTGCCGGGTGATGGCCCGGGTGTCGACGCCGGAGATCCCGACGATGCCCTGCGCCGTCAGCTCGTCGTCCAGGGTGCGCTGCGAGCGCCAGTTGGAGGCGACGCGGCTGGGGTCACGGACCACGTAGCCGGCCACCCAGATCTGCCGGGACTCGGGGTCCTCGTCGTTCACACCGGTGTTGCCGATGTGCGGGGCCGTCATCACGACGACCTGCCGGTGGTAGGAGGGGTCGGTCAGGGTCTCCTGGTAGCCGGTCATACCGGTGGTGAAGACGGCCTCGCCGAAGGTCTCGCCGAGCGCGCCGTAGGCGTCGCCGCGGAAGGTCCGTCCGTCCTCCAGGACCAGGATCGCCGGGGGTCGATTGCTCATGCGGACGGCCTTTCTGTAGCGCTCACTGCGAAGTGGGCTTCCAGTGCCCGCATCAGTTCATCAGTCCCGTGGCGGGGGTCGACGCCGGTGTCCAGGGTGCGGTCGCCGTGCTGCCAGGTGATGACGACCAGGCCCTCGTCGCGGAGGTACTTGCCGGCCATGCCGGAGGCCAGTCGGATGCCGCGGATCGCGGCGGCCGGGATGAAGACCGCGGTGGGCTCGCGGTCGATCAGCACGCCGGCGGCGGCCACGCGGACCTGCGCGTTGCTGCGCTGGCCGAGACCGTGGACGGCGATGCGGTCGAGCCAGTCGCCCTCGGAGGTGGTCGAGACGTAGACGGTCTCGAAGCCCTCGCCGGAGAAGACTCCCTCGGGGACCTCGTTCAGCGGCTGCAGGTCAGCCTGGCGGGCCTGCCGCTTCTTCCAGCCCCGCCACATCAGCAGGTAGATGCCGCCCATCGCGACCAGCGTCACGATGGTCCACAGGATCCGCTGGCCGATGTGCGTCACCGGCGCGGAGTGCTCGCCCGCGGCGAGGCTGTGTTGAATGAAGATCGGCGGGTTGTTCATGCGAGCTTCCCGTCCAGAACCGTGGCGGTGCCGCGCAGGAAGGTCGCCACCACCGCGCCGGGCAGCTCCATCGCCTGATACGGGGTGTTCTGCGACAGCGAGGCCAGGCCGGTGCGGTCCACGGTGCGTTTCGCCCTCGGGTCCACCAGGACCACGTTCGCCGGCTCGCCGATCGCCAGCGGGCGGCCGTGCCGGTCGTCGACCTGACCGATGGCGGCCGGCCGCACCGACATCCGGTCCGCGACGTCGGCCCAGGTCATCAGGCCGCTGTCGACCATGGTCTGCTGCACCACGGACAGCGCGGTCTCCAGGCCGAGCATGCCCATGGCCGCCGCGGCCCACTCGCAGTCCTTGTCCTCCTGCGGGTGCGGGGCGTGGTCGGTGGCGACGGCGTCGATGGTGCCGTCGGCCAGCCCTTCCCGCAGCGCGGCGACGTCCGTGGCGGACCGCAGCGGCGGGTTCACCTTGTAGATCGGGTCGTAGCTCTTCACCAGGTCCTCGGTGAGGATCAGGTGGTGCGGGGTGACCTCGGCGGTCACCGGGTGGCCCTTGGACTTGGCCCAGCGGATCAGCTCGACCGAGCCGGCCGTGGAGACGTGGCAGACGTGCAGCCGGGACTTGGTGTGCGCGGCCAGCAGGATGTCGCGGGCGATGATCGCCTCCTCGGCCACCGCCGGCCAGCCGGCCAGGCCCAGGAGCCCGGACAGCTCGCCCTCGTTCATCTGCGCGCCCTCGGTCAGGCGCGGCTCCTGCGCGTGCTGCGCGACCACGCCGTCGAAGGCCTTCACGTACTCCAGCGCGCGGCGCATCAGGTTGGCGTCGGAGACGCACTTGCCGTCGTCGGAGAAGACCCGGACCCGGGCCGCGGAGTCGGCCATCGCGCCGAGTTCGGCCAGCCGCTCGCCCTTCAGGCCCACGGTGACCGCGCCGACCGGGAAGACGTCGCAGTGCCCGGCCTCGCGGCCCAGGCGCCAGACCTGCTCGACCACGCCGGCGGTGTCGGCGACCGGGTCGGTGTTGGCCATCGCGTGCACCGCGGTGAAGCCGCCGAGCGCGGCGGCCCGGGTGCCGGTGTCGACGGTCTCGGCGTCCTCCCGGCCCGGCTCGCGCAGGTGGGTGTGCAGGTCGACCAGGCCGGGCAGGGCGATCAGGCCGCCGGCGTCGATCACCACGGTGCCGGCGACCGGGCCCAGGGCCCCGGCCTCGGCGATGATGCCGTCGCGCAGGAGCAGGTCCCGCGGGTCACCGCCCAGGATGCTCGCGTTCTTGATCAGGTAGGTGGTGCTCACGCGACGGCGCCCTTCGGTTCGGTGTTCTGGTGCTGGCTGTGGCCCTCTTCGCTGCCGATCGCCGACTCGCTCCCGCTCAGCAGCAGGTACAGCACGGCCATCCGGACGCTGACGCCGTTGGCGACCTGCTCGACGATCACCGACCGGTCGGAGTCGGCGACCGCGGCGGAGATCTCCATCCCGCGGACCATCGGGCCGGGGTGCAGGACGATCGCCTTGTCCGGCAGCTTGGCCATGCGCTGCGCGTCCAGGCCGTAGCGGCGGCTGTACTCGCGCTCGGTGGGGAAGAAGCCGCCGTTCATCCGCTCACGCTGGACCCGCAGCATCATGATCGCATCGCTGCCCGGGATCGCCGCGTCCAGGTCGTAGGAGACGTCGCAGGGCCAGCTCTCGACGCCGACCGGGAGCAGGGTGGGCGGGGCGACCAGGGTCACCCGGGCGCCGAGGGTGGCCAGCAGGTGCACGTTGGACCGGGCGACCCGGGAGTGCAGGACGTCGCCGACGACCGTGACCCGGCGTTCCTCGAAGCCGCCGAGGTGGCGGCGCATGGTGAAGGCGTCCAGCAGGGCCTGGGTCGGGTGCTCGTGGGTGCCGTCGCCGGCGTTCACCACGTGGCTGGAGCTCCAGCCGGCGGTGGCCAGCCGATAGGCGGCGCCGGAGGCGCTGTGCCGGACCACGACCGCGTCGGCGCCCATCGCCTCCAGGGTCAGCGCGGTGTCCTTCAGCGACTCGCCCTTGGAGACGCTGGAGCCCTTGGCCGAGAAGTTGATCACATCGGCGGACAGTCGTTTGGCCGCGACCTCGAAGGAGGTCCGGGTGCGGGTGGAGTCCTCGAAGAAGAGGTTCACGACGGTGCGGCCGCGCAGCGTCGGCAGTTTCTTGATCGGCCGGGCGGCCAGCCGGGCGATCTCCTCGGCGGTGTCCAGGATCAGCACCGCGTCGTCGCGGGAGAGGTCGGCGGTGGACAACAGGTGGCGCTTCATATGGCCGTCTCGCTCTCAATCCCCAGGTAGACGGCATCATGCTCCACACCGTCGTGCTCGCGCAGCCGGACCTTCACGCTCTCGCGCTGCGAGGTCGGCAGGTTCTTGCCGACGTAGTCGGCGCGGATCGGCAGTTCCCGGTGGCCGCGGTCGACCAGGACCGCGAGCTGCACGGCGCGCGGGCGGCCCAGGTCGTTCAGGGCGTCCAGGGCGGCCCGGATGGTGCGGCCGGAGTACAGGACGTCGTCCACCAGGACGATCAGCCGGCCGTCGACCCCCTCATCGGGGATCTCGGTGCGCTCCAGCGCGCGGGCGGGCTTGAGCCGCAGGTCGTCGCGGTACATGGTGACGTCCAGCGAGCCGACCGGGACGGTCGTGCCCTCGACGTCGGCGATGCGGGCGGCCAGACGGTCGGCCAGGAAGGTGCCGCGCGTGGGGATCCCCAGGAGCATCACGTCCTCGGCGCCCTTGGCGCGCTCCAGGATCTCGTGCGCTATCCGGGTCAAGGCCCGGGAGATATCCGCCTCATCAAGAACGGGGCGAGCACCTTGCGGTATCACGGGCATACTAAAAAGACCCCCTTCTCTGCCTCACGGGACAGATCGTTAAAGGACTCGGTCGGCAACGACTCTACCAGGACGATCACGCGTGATCGGCACGGGCGCTCCGCCATCCGAGTGCGGAGCACTGCTCTGCGTGACATAAGCTGATTGGACCAGACCACCGGCAGTCATCGGTTGTCTTGACAACGACGGGACTTGCGCAGAATCTCTGCTGCGCGTACCGTCACGCTAAGTCACCAACGGGTCATACGAGAAAACTGCCGATCCGCTGAACTGGGCCAAGCCGTGTGGCGAGGGGAACACGCAAGGCTGCAGTTGTGTCAATGGGGAGCTACATGTCCACCGAGTACGCGAAAGCGCTAGGCGTCCGACTGCGCGCCATCCGGTCCCAGCAGGGCCTGTCCCTGCATGGCGTCGAGCAGAAGTCGCAAGGGCGCTGGAAGGCTGTCGTCGTCGGCTCGTACGAGCGCGGCGACCGCGCTGTCACCGTGCAGCGTCTGTCCGAGCTCGCCGATTTCTACGGCGTGCCGGTCCACGAACTGCTGCCCGGCACCGGCGCCCCGGCGTCGGCGCACGAGCCCGGCGGCAAGCTGGTCCTGGACCTGGAACGGCTCAAGGCCCTCCCGGTCGATCAGGCCGGTCCGCTGCTGCGCTATGTCGGCAGCATCCAGAGCCAGCGCGGCGACTGGAACGGCCGGGTCATGACCATCCGCGGCGAAGACCTGCGGACCCTCGGCGTCATCTACGAGATGGCCCCGTCCGAGCTGGTGAAGATGCTCACCGACTGGGACGTCCTGAACCCGGCCGCGGCCCGCCCGTACAACGACGAGGAAGGCGACGGCGAGTCCGCCGGCTTCCCGGGCGGCTTCGCCGAGGACGACGACGAGGCGTAAGGCAAGGCACTCTGCGACGGCTCAAAGCCCGCCCGCGCTAAGGCGCGCGGCGGGCTTTAGGCTGTTCGGACGAAGGCGCCGAAGCTGAGATTCAGGCTGCCCGCGGGGCTGATCCGGCCTGCTCCCCCGCACCCGCAGTCCGAGCCGCTTCGGCGGCCGAGCGCAGCGAGCCCAACGGGAACATCCGCGCCGGCGGCTTGTCCTCGAAGAAGTCCAGCAGGATCAGGTTCACCAGTTCGGGCTTCTCCATCGGTGAGATGTGCGAGGTCCCCGGCACCACCGCCAGGCGGCCGTCCGGCGCCGTCCCGGCGATGGCCGCGGCGTGCGCGATCTCGACGCAGTCGTCATCGCCCTGCAGGACCAGCAGCGGCATCGGCAGTGCCGCGATCTGGTCGGTCGTGACCGGCGTCGCCTCGCGCCACATGCGGTTCAGCTTCTCCTCGACCACCGGGAAGTGCTCGGGCCCGTCCGGGGACAGGGCCTCGTAGATCGGCCGCCACGTCTCGGCCAGCCAGAACCGGCCGGGTTCCACCGACAGCGCCTGGGCCTCGGCGGTCTGGCCGCTGAGGTCCAGGACGGCGCCGCTGAGCAGGACCAGCCGGCTGACCAGGTCCGGACGCCGCATGGCCAGGCGCAGGGCCACGCTCGCACCGTTGCTCCAGCCGACCAGCCGCACCGGTCCCAGGTCCAGGGCCTCGATGAAGCCGGCGATGTCGTCGGCGAAGTTCTCGTAGGTGAAGGGGCCCTCGGCGTCCGCGGTCCGGCCGTGGCCCCGGCACTCCAGCATGTACACCCGGTACCACTCGGGCAGCAGATCCCGCTGCGGGTACCAGCTGTCGACGGTCCCGCCGGTGCCGTGGACCAGCACCACCGGCTCCCCCTCGCCGACCATTTCGTAGTACATGCTCAAGCCGTCGACGTCGACGTAGGCGCCCATGGCAGCTCCCCTCGCTCCGTTCGCCGGGACGGGTTCCCGTCCCGGGACACAGCTTCGCGCCGGGGGCTGGCAGACGGCTGACGAGTCGCTGACAGCGGGCGATCAGCGGGGCGTCAGCGCGTTGGCCATGTGGTCGGCGCGTCGGTCACGCGGTCGGTGCGGCCGTCGCCTTGCGGGCCCGGTGCGCCCGCACCCGGCCGCGGGTGGCGCAGGCCGGGGACGGGCACCAGCGGCGCCGGCCGTCCGGATCGGCGAAGACCCCGCGGCAGTCGGACTCGGGGCAGGACTTCAGCGCGTGCCGCTCGGGGCCGGTGAGCTGTTCGGCGGCCTGCCGGGCGATCCGGCCCAGCGCGGCGGCGGCGCCGGCCGGGGCCGGCCGGACCAGGCCGGGCGGCTCGGCGGCACCGGCCAGCCGCAGCGGCCCGTCGTACGCCTCCAGGAACGCGATCAGCGCCGCCGCGGCGTCCGGGGGCGGCTCCGCACCGGTGGTGGCGGACAGGGCCAGGGGGCGGAGCGTTTCGCGCAGGTGCCGGGCCAGCTCCAGATCCGCGACGGCGACCGGGCCCTCCGGCGTCAGCTCCACGGCCGCCAGCCAGTCCGCGAGGCGCTCCGGGGTCGGGATGCGCTCCTCCGGATGGCGGCCGAACGCACTGCCGCGGGTGGCGAGCAGGTTCAGCCACGTCGCCCCGGTGTCGAGGCGGAAGGGGATCGGTTCCATGGAAAAGAGTGTAACGGTCTCACCGTTACATCTGCTAGCGTCCTCAAGTAACGCTTGAGGCGTTACACCTATCAGGGGAGGACCCATGGAATCCGAGAAGGCGACCTTCGACCGCGAGGCCGGCTACGCGCTGCTGGAGGAGTTGCAGGACGAGGCGACCCGGAGCGCGGGCGTGCAGGCCGTGGACAAGCTGGCGCCGGGCTTCACGGACTGGATCGTGACGGCCCTGTTCGGCGGCACCTACCAGCGGCCCGCGCTGACGCTGCGGGACCGGCAGATCGCGAACCTGGCGGCGCTGACCGCGCTGGGCGGCGTGGAGCCGCAGCTGATCGGGCACATCAAGACCAGCGAGCGGATCGGGATGAGCCGCGAGGAGATCGTGGAAGTGATCGTGCACATGGCGCCGTACGTCGGCGTGCCGAAGGCGCTGGCCGGGCTGCGGTGCGCGGCGGCGGCGTTCGAGGCGGCGCAATGATCCGCACGGTTCTGGGCGACATCCCCCCGGCGGCGCTGGGGGTCACCGACGCGCACGACCACCTGTTCTTCGCCTCGGCCAAGCTGCCCGGCCAGGAACTCGACGACGCGGCGGCGGCCGAGGCCGAACTGCGCGCGTTCGCGGCGGCCGGCGGACAGGCGCTGGCGCAGTGGACGCCGATGGGACTGGGACGGCGCGCCGAGCACCTGGCCGCCCTGTCGGAGGCCGCGGGGGTGCACCTGATCGCGGCGACCGGGCTGCACCAGGCCGGACACTATTCGCCCGAGACGCTTACGCCCCTGCTCGACGGCCTGGCCGAGCGGTTCATCGCAGAGCTCACCGAAGGGCTGCGGCGGGACGGGGACCCGGACGGCCCGCCGGTCGAAGACACGGCAGCAGGCAGCGGCGATCGCGATGGAAATGGCGATCGCGCTGCCGCCGAGATCCGATCGCCGCGCGCCGGCCTCGTCAAAGTGGCCGGGGACTTCCATCAAGTCGACCGACACGCCTCGATGACCTTCGCGGCCGCCGCCGCGGCGCACCAGGCCACCGGCGCGACCATCGCAGTGCACTTGGAAGGCGGCACCCACCCGCTCGGAGTGCTGAAAGCGCTGGAAGGCGTGCCAGCGTCGTCGGTCATCCTCGGCCACCTGAACCGCTTCCCCGACCTCGGGCCGCATCGCGAGGCGGCCGAAGCGGGCGCCTTCCTCGGCTTCGACGGCCCCTCGCGCGCCAACCACGCGACCGACTGGCGCCTGTTCGACTGCCTGGCCGCGCTGATCGACTCCGGCCACACCGACCAGATCCTGCTCGGCGGCGACACCACCAGCGCGGCGGCCCGGCTGTCCAGCGGCGGCGGGCCGGGCATCCCCTACCTGCTCACCGACATCAGAGCCCGGGTACTCCGCGACTTCGGCCCCGACGTCGCCGACGCCTTCTTCCTCCACAACCCGGCGCGCGCCTTCGACACCGACTGGCAGGCCTGAAGCCGCACCTGAGAGCACATCCGAAGACCCAGAAAGGGCTTGGCTCGCGAACCTTCGCGAGCCAAGCCCTTTCCCTTTTTCAAACTTCCCGTCCAAGCTTCCCGGCTACCGGGTCAAGCGTTCCTTGACCTCGGCTATCCGCGCCAGGAGTCCGTTGACGAACTGCGGCGACTCCTCGGTCGACATCAGCCGGGCCAGCGAGACCGCCTCGTCCAGGACCACCGCGTCCGGCACGTCGGCCTGCCACAGCAGCTCGTACACGCCGATCCGCAGGACGTTGCGGTCCACGGTCGGCATGCGGTCCAGAGCCCAGCCCTCGCTGTGCTCGTCGAGCAGGTCGTCGATCTTGTCCACGTGCTCCAGCACGCCCTCGACCAGGGTCGCCGCGTACGGCTGCACGGCCGGGATGGTCCCCTCCGGCCCCTGGGCGCGGACCCTCGCCTGAGTGTCGGCCAGGACCGTGCGCGGGTCGACGCCCCGCAGATCCGCCTCGAACAGGATCTCCAGGGCCCGTTGGCGGGCCTTGCTCCGCGGTGAGGCCATCAGCTGCTGACGCGACCGAGGTAGGAACCGTCGCGGGTGTCGACCTTGACCTTCTCGCCGGTGGTCAGGAACAGCGGGACCTGGATCTCGTGGTCGGTCTCCAGGGTGGCCGGCTTGGTGCCGCCGGTGGAGCGGTCGCCTTGCAGGCCGGGCTCGGTGTACTTGATCACCAGCTCGACGGCGGCCGGGAGCTCGACGTACAACGGCGCGCCGTCGTGCGTGGCGACCAGCGCGTCGGTGCCCTCGAGCATGTAGTTCGCCGCGTTGCCGACCGTGTCGGCGGAGACGTAGAGCTGGTCGTACGTGTCCTTGTCCATGAACACGAAGTCTTTGCCCTCTTGGTACAGGTACTGCATGTCGCGCCGGTCTACGTTGGCCGTCTCGACCTTGATCCCGGCGTTGAAGGTCTTGTCGACCACCTTGCCCGAGAGCACGGCCTTGAGCTTCGTGCGCACGAACGCGGGGCCCTTGCCCGGCTTGACATGCTGGAACTCCACGACGGACCAGAGCTGGCCGTCGATGTTGAGCACCATGCCGTTCTTCAGTTCGTTTGTGGACGCCACGTCGGTGAGTACTCCTGCTTCCGACTGCCGGCCCTGGCGAGTCAGGCCGTCGGCGGCCTACAGCACCAGCAGTTCCTTGGTGGTAATGGTGAGCAGCTCCGGACCGCCCTCGGCCTTCGGCCTGACCACCAGGGTGTCCTCGATACGGACACCGCCGCGGCCCGGCAGATAGACCCCGGGTTCTACGGTGACCGGAGTGCGATCATCCAGTGTACCCGGCAGACCGGCGCCCAGCCTCGGGTCCTCATGGATCTCCAGGCCGACGCCGTGTCCGAGCCCGTGCCCGAAGTACTCGCCGTAGCCGGCGGCCTCGATCACCGCGCGCGCCGCGGCGTCCACGTCGGCGCAGCGCACCCCCGGGGCCAGCGCCTGCCGCCCGGCCTTCTGCGCGGCGAAGACCAGGTCGTAGACCTCGACCTGCCAGTCCGCCGGGGCCCGGCCGACCACGAAGGTGCGGGTCATGTCGGCGTGGTAGCCGTGGTAGAGCGCGCCGAAGTCGATCTTCAGGAACTCGCCCTCGCCGACCCGCCGCTCCCCGGGCCGGTGGTGCGGCACCGCGGAATTCGGGCCGCAGGCCACGATGGTGTCGAAGGCCCGGCCGTCGGCGCCGTGGTCGGTCATCCGGCGCTCCAGCTCCTGGGCGATGTGCCGCTCGGTGCGCCCGATCAGGATGGACTCGGTGAGCTCGGCCAGCGCCCGGTCGGAGATCGCGCAGGCCTCGCGGATCAGCGCGATCTCGCTCTCGTCCTTGACCCGGCGCAGCTCCTCGACCGCGTGCCCGAGCCCGACCAGCCGCGCGCTGGGCGCCGCCGCGGTCAGCTCGGCGGCCAGCTGCCGGTGCTCCTCGACGGTGATCTCGTGCTCCTCCACCGCGATCGCCCGCAGCCCGTCCTTGGCCGCCCGCTCGACCAGGGCCGGGGCGCAGTGCCGGACGATGATCCGCTCCACGTCCGGCACCTCGGAGGCGGCCTGGGTGTCGTACCGGAAATCGGTGCAGAACACCGCGCCGCCCCGGGTGACCAGCACCGCGCCGTTGGAGCCGGTGAACCCGGTCAGGTACCGGACGTTCACCAGCTTGGTGACCAGCGCGGCGTCCGCGTCCACCGCCTCCAGCCGGGCCCGCAGGCGCTCGCGGCGGGCGGCGTAGGCCTCGGGGGCGATGGCGGCGGGTCCGGTTGCGCTGCGGTCTGCGGTCATGCTCCCCAGACTACGAAGCTCCGTTCACTCCGGCAGCTCAGACAGGGCTCTTAGCGCAAGAAGATAGGAGCCGATCCCGAACCCGGCGATGGTCCCGCTGGCCACCGGCGCGATGACGCTCTTGTGCCGGAACGCCTCGCGCGCGTACGGGTTCGAGATGTGCACCTCGACCAGCGGCGCCGTGCGCTGCGCGGCGGCGTCGCGCATGGCGTAGGAGTAGTGGGTGAACGCGCCGGGGTTGATCACCACCGGCAGCTTGCCGTCGGCGGCCTCGTGCAGCCAGCGCACGATCTCGCCCTCGTCGTTGGTCTCGCGCACCTCGACCTCGAAGCCGAGCTCGGCGCCGAGCTCCTGGCAGGCCTTGACGAGCGCGGCGTAGGAGGTCGAGCCGTAGACGTCCGGCTCGCGGCTGCCGAGCCGGCCGAGGTTGGGGCCGTTGAGGACCAGGACTTTACGGAGCTCACCGCCTGCGCGGGACTCATTGCGGGGATCGTTCTCGCTCACAGGTCCACCACTCCTCCGGCACCCTGTTCCTTGGCCACCTCGCCGTAAGCCGCGATCAGCAGCGCCGGATCCGGCCCCTCCAGCACCGTCGGCCTGGCCAGCCCGTCCAGCACGATGAACCGGAGCGTGTTCGCCCGGGACTTCTTGTCCACGCGCATCGTCTCCAGCAGTTTGGGCCAGGCCTGCGCGTCATAGCCGGTGGGCAGGCCGAGCGCGGTGAGGATGGCGCGGTGCCGGTCGGCGGTCGCGTCGTCCAGGCGGCCGGCGACCCGGCCGAGTTCGGCGGCGAAGACCATGCCGACGCTGATCGCCGCGCCGTGCCGCCAGCGGTAGCGCTCGTTGCGCTCGATGGCGTGGCCGAGGGTGTGGCCGTAGTTCAGGATCTCCCGGCGCCCGGCCTCCTTCAGGTCCGAGGAGACCACGTCGGCCTTGACCGCGACGGCACGCTCGATCAGCTCGCGGGTGTGCGGGCCGTCGAACCGCTTGGCGCCCTCGATGTCCGCCTCTACCAGCCGCAGGATCTCCGGGTCGGCGATGAAGCCGCACTTGACGACCTCGGCCATCCCGGCGACGAAGTCGTTCGCGGGGAGCGTCTGCAAAGTGTCCAGGTCGCACAGCACGCCGGCCGGCGGGTGGAAGGCGCCGACCAGGTTCTTGCCCTCGGCGGTGTTGATCCCGGTCTTGCCGCCGACCGCCGCGTCCACCATGCCCAGCAGCGTGGTCGGGATCTGCACCACCCGCACCCCGCGCAGCCAGGTCGCGGCGGCGAAGCCGGCCAGGTCGGTGGTGGCGCCGCCGCCGAGCCCGACCACCGCGTCGGTGCGGGTGAAGTTGGACTTGCCCAGCACCTCCCAGATGTAGGCCAGGACCTCGACCGACTTCGCTTCCTCGGCGTCCGGCACCTCGACGGTCAGGGCCTGGTAGCCGCCGTGCTCGCGGAGATCGTCGCGCACCGCCTCGGCGGTGGCGGCCAGCGCGCGCGGGTGCACGATCGCCACCCGCGCGGCCTTGGCGCCGATCATCGCGGGCAGCTCGCCGAGCAGGCCGTGCCCGACGACGACCTCGTAAGGCTCCTCGCCGCCGACCTTGATGCGCGTTTCCGTGCTCGCCACTACTTCCCCAGGCTTTCGACGATCTCGGCCGCGACCTGCTCGGGCTCGCGGTCGGTGCGGACGGTCAGGACGGCGACCTCCTCATAGAGGGGACGCCGCTCATCCATGAGCTTGAGCAGCGTGCCGCGCACATTGCCCAGCAGCAGCGGACGATCGCGGTTGAGGCCGACCCGGGACGCGGCGTCGGCCAGCGTGACCTCCAGGAAGGCGACGCGGTGTTCCTTGAGCAGGATCCTGGTGTCGGCGTCCAGGATGGCGCCGCCCCCGAGGGCCAGGACGCCACCGTGGGTGGCGAGCGCCTCCTTGACCGCGCTCTTCTCCAGCGCGCGGAAGTGCGGCTCGCCGTGCTCGACGAAGATCTCCGAGATCTGCTGCCCGGCCGCGGCCTCGATGTCCTCATCCGAGTCCCGGAAAACGACACCCAACTGGTCGGCCACCAGGCGGCCGACCGTGGACTTGCCGGAGCCCGGGGCCCCGACCAGGACGACGACCGGGCTCACGCCTGCGCCCCCACGGTGTGCTCGGGCCCTGCGATCCGCACCGGCAGGCTCGCGAGGTAGGACTCGTGGTTACGGCGGGTCTCCTTCACCGAGTCGCCGCCGAACTTCTCCAGCACCGCGTCGGCCAGCACCAGCGCGACCATCGCCTCGGTCACGACGCCGGCGGCCGGGACCGCGCAGACGTCCGAGCGCTGGTGGTGGGCCACGGCGTCCTCGCCGGTGGCGGTGTCCACGGTGCCCAGGGCGCGCGGAACGGTCGCGATCGGCTTCATGGCGGCGCGCACCCGCAGCACCTCACCGGTCGACATGCCGCCCTCGGTGCCGCCACTGTGTCCGGTGCGGCGCCGCACGGCCAGAGGGTCGTTCGCGGCGACCTCCATCTCGTCGTGCGCCTGCGAACCGGGGATCCGCGCCAGCAGGAAGCCGTCGCCGATCTCCACGCCCTTGATGGCCTGGATGCCCATGACCGCCCCGGCCAGCCTGGCGTCCAGCCGGCGGTCGGACTGCACGTGCGAGCCCAGGCCCGGCGGCAGGCCGTAGACGACCACCTCGACGACCCCGCCGAGGGTGTCGCCGTCCTTGTGCGCCTGGTCGATCTCGGCGATCATCGCCGCCTCGGCCTCCGGGTCCAGACAGCGGACCGGGGAGGCGTCCAGCTTGTCCAGGTCCGCGGGCAGCGGCAGCACCGCCTCCCGCGGCGACTCGGCGGCGCCGATGCCGACCACGTGCGAGACGATCTCGGCGCCGATCGCCTGGCGCAGGAACTCCCGGGCCACCTCGCCCAGCGCCACCCGGGCCGCGGTCTCGCGCGCCGAGGCCCGCTCCAGCACCGGCCGGGCGTCGTCGAAGCCGTACTTCTGCATGCCGGCCAGGTCCGCGTGGCCGGGCCGGGGCCGGGTCAGCGGGGCGTTGCGGGCCTGCGCGTCCAGCAGCTCGGGGTCCACCGGGTCGGCGGCCATCACCGTCTCCCACTTGGGCCACTCGGTGTTGCCGATCTGGATCGCCACCGGACCGCCCTGGGTGAGGCCGTGCCGCACACCGCCGAGAATGGTCACCTGGTCCTGCTCGAACTTCATGCGCGCCCCGCGGCCATAGCCGAGGCGGCGCCGGGCGAGGGCGTCGGTGAGGGCCTTGGTGGACGTCTCGACCCCGGCCGGCAGCCCTTCGAGGACCGCGGTGAGGGCCGGACCGTGGGATTCCCCTGCGGTGAGCCAGCGTAGCGACATGGGGCGATTCTTCCATGTCTCAGTCGGCGAGCCGCACAGCGTTCGGGGATCGGACGCCGCGCGGGGCGCCGCGCGAGCTCGCACGGCGCGCCACGAAAGTGATTGGCGAGCAGGCGCCCCTACAGGAGTGCGTAGCCGTCGGGGGTACCAGCAGGACCTCCCTCCGCCCGCGGACAGGACCTATGGTGAAGGGGTGGCCAAGATCGATCTGCGCACCGAGATCAAGGAATTCCTGAGCTCGCGGCGCGCGCGGATCACTCCCGAGCGGGCCGGACTGCCCGCCTACGGCGACAAGCGCCGGGTCAAAGGTCTGCGTCGAGGAGAGGTGGCTCTCCTGGCAAAGGTGTCGGTCGACTACTACGTGCGTATGGAGCGCGGCAGCCTCGCCGGCGCCTCCGACGGGGTGCTCGACGCGTTGGCCTCCGCCTTGCAGCTTGACGAGGCCGAGCGCGATCACCTGTTCCACCTTGCGCGGCAGTCCGGGGCGCCCGGCGGTCCACACTGCCGGCGACCCGCCGTGACGGTGCGTCCGGCACTTCAGCAGGTACTCGACGCCATCACCGACGCGCCGGCGTGGATTTGCAACAGCCGTTATGACGTGCTGGCCATGAATCACCTTGCCCGCGCACTGTTTTCACCGGTGCTGGCCGACACGCGCCGGCCGGCGAACACCGCGCGGTTCGTGTATCTGGATCCCGAAGCGGCGAGAACGTTCTTCGTCGACTACGACCGAATCGCCTGCGATGTGGCCGCGAAGCTACGCATGGACGCCGGCCGCGATCCGCACGACGAGGAGCTGATCGCCCTAGTCGGTGAATTATCGACACGCAGTGAGCTATTCCGGCAGCGGTGGGCTTCTCAGGACGTTCGGCTCCACCGGTCCGGGCGCAAGCGTCTGCACCATCCGGTAGTGGGCCAGCTCGACCTGGACGTCGAGTCGATGGAGCTGCCTGCCGAACCCGGCCTGCTCCTGAGCGTCTACACCGCGCCCGCCGGCACGGCGACCGCGGACGGTCTAGCGCTATTGGCGTCGTGGGCGGCTGGCCAGGAGAAGCTGGCGACAGAGATCCAAGCACTCAGCTGATATTCCAACCTTCTCAGTCCGTCTGAGCCAGCGCTGAACGATCGGCGAGAGCGACGGCCCCGAGGCCGTCTGCCACTCGACCGCCGCGAGCCGCGCTGACCCCGGGTGCCGTCCGCGCGCCGGCGCAAAATCCGTTGCGACGCGTTCCCGGCCGCTGGCAGAGTGCCAAGTTCGCCCCCGGAAGGACAAGACCTTGGTCGTCTATGCCCTCATCTCCCGACAAGCTTTCCGGCGCTACCTCACCTACCGCGGAGCGATGGTCGGCGGAGTGCTCGCCAACACCGTCTTCGGCGTCATCAAGGCCTTCATCATGATGGCCGTGTGGCGCCAGCGCCCGAGCATCGGCGGCTACGACGTCGCCGACGCCGTCACCTACGTCTTCCTCGCCCAAGCGATGATCGGGCCGATGTCGACGCTCAACAACGGCCTGGACATCCCGGCCCGGATCCGCTCCGGCGACATCGGGACCGACCTGTTCCGGCCGGTCGACTTCCAGACCTACTGGCTCGCCAACGATCTGGGCCGCGCGGCCTTCAGCGTCCTGGGCCGCAGTGTGGTGCCCTTCGTCATCGGCGCGCTGCTCTTCCACCTGCACCTGCCCACCGATCCCCGGGTGTGGGCCGCGTTCACGGTGGCCCTGTTCCTCGGCGTCGTCGTCAGCTTCGCCCTGCGGTACCTGGCGGCGATGTCCACCTTCTGGCTGCTGGACGAGAAGGGCGTGGTCGGCATGGCCACCGTCGTGACCTCGTTCTTCAGCGGCATGATCGTGCCGCTGGTGCTGTTCCCGGGCTGGCTGGGGCAGCTGGCGCGGCTGCTGCCGTTCGCCGCACTGGTACAGCTGCCGGCCGACGTCTTCCTCGGCAAACGCAGCGGCGGCGCGGTCGGCACGGGGTACCTGTTCGAGATCGGCTGGGCCGCGGCCCTGCTGCTGGCCGGGCGGCTGGTCACCCGGCGGGCCCGGCACCGGGTGGTGGTGCAGGGTGGCTGAGCAGCCCTTCGAACGGCGCTTCGAGCAGCGGACGCCGGGCGCCGTGGCCACCTATCTATACACCGCGCGGATGTGGGGACGCTCGGCGATGCAGTATCGGGCGTCCCTGGTGCTGGTGATGGTGAACAGCCTGTTCATGGGCAGCCTGGAACTGTTCGGCATCCTGGTGGTGTTCGGGAACGTCTCGTCGATCGGCGGCTTCTCGCTGCCGGAGGCGCTGTACCTCTACGGGACCGCGCAGGCCGCGTTCTTCACCAGCGACCTGCTGTTCACCGGCACCGAGTACCTGGCCGTGCGGATCCGCATGGGCACCTTCGACAGCCTGCTGATCCGGCCGGTCGGCGTGCTGCCGCAGGTGTTCGCCGACCAGTTCACGCCGCGCCGGCTGACGCCGATGATCCCGGCGTTCGCCGCGCTGGTCGTCGGGCTGGCCAAGGCCCCGGTGCACTGGACCCTGCTGCGCGCCGCGATGGTGCCCTACACGCTGCTGGTCGGGGTGGTCGTGTTCGGGGCGGTCTGGGTCCTGGTCGGCGCGTTCCAGATCGTCGCGGCGGACGCCTCCGAGGTGATGAACAGCGTCACCTACGGCGGCCAGTTCATGACTTCCTACCCGCTGGCCCTCTACGGCCGGAATCTGATGCTGTTCCTGACCTTCGGCCTGCCGATGGCCTATGTGAACTGGCAGCCGACGCTCTACGTCCTGAACCACGCCGATCCGCTCGGCACCCCCTCCTTCTTCCGCTTCGCCGGGCCGCTGTTCGCCGCCGCCCTGTGGGGCGTGGCCCTGCTCGCCTGGCGCGCGGCCCTGCGCCACCACCGATCCACCGGGAGCTGACCGCCGTGACCTCTGTATCCCGACCAATCATCGAAGCCGAGCACTTGTCGAAGACCTACACGCTGCGCAAGAAGACCGGCCGCCTGAAACGGGAGCGGACCACCGTCGAGGCGGTCCGCGACCTGAACCTCGCCGTCGCCGAGGGCGAGCTGCTGGGCTACATCGGGCCGAACGGCGCGGGCAAGTCCACCTCGATCAAGATGTTCACCGGCATCCTGTCGCCCTCGGCCGGGCGGCTGCGGGTGGCCGGGCTGGAGCCGATCCGGGACCGCAAGCAGCTGGCCCGGCGGATCGGCGTGGTGTTCGGCCAGCGCACCACGCTGTGGTGGGACCTGCCGCTGCGCGACTCCTTCGCGCTGCTGCACCGGATGTACGCGGTCCCGGACGCGCGCTTCGCCGCGAACCTCAAGCGCTTGGTGGCCCTGCTTGAGCTGGAGCCGCTGCTGGACACCCCGGTCCGTCAGCTCAGCCTGGGCCAGCGGATGCGCGGCGACCTGGCCGCGGCGCTGCTGCACGACCCGGCCGTGCTCTACCTGGACGAGCCGACCATCGGCCTGGACGTCACCAGCAAGGCCGTGGTGCGCGAGTTCCTGGCCGAGCTGAACCGGGAACAGGGCACGACGATCGTGCTGACCACCCACGACCTGGACGACATCGAGCGGCTGTGCCGCCGGGTGGTGGTCGTCGACCACGGGACCGTCGCCTACGACGGCGAGCTGGACACCCTGCGGGCCCGGGTGGCCGCGGACCGGACCCTGGTCGTGGACCTGGCCGAACCGGTCCCGGCGATCGCCGTGCCGGGCGCGGCGGTGACCCGGATCGACGGCCCGCGCCAGTGGCTGGCCTTCCCGGCCGAGGCGAACGCGGCGGCCCTGGTGGCCGACATCGCCGAACGCTATGAACTGCTGGACGTCTCGATCAGGGACGCAGACATCGAGGAAGTTATTCGCAACCTGTACACAGGCTGATACGGTAACCGCGCAATCTCGGGCGTGGCTGCTGAACTGCGACGACTTATCTGGGAGGCGCGTTGGCCGGCTGGACTGTTGCCGGGTACACCGCGACGGGGGTGTCCGCCCCCGGCGCCGGAGACGACGGCCGGGTGGCCGAGGCCGTCCAGGACGCCACCGGGGCGCGGGTACTGATCACGTATCCGGACCCGCGGCTGGGCTCGGACGAGGCATTCCGCGAGCGGTTCCGCACCGAGATGGAGCTGCTGCGGGACGTGGACCACCCGAACGTGGTGCGGGTCCGCGAGCTGGTGGCGACCGAGACCGGCTTGGCGCTGATCACGGACGCGGTCCAGGGCGCGGCGCTGCGCAGGGTGCTCGCGACTTCGGGTCCGCTGTCCCCGGAGGCGGCGCTCGCGGTGCTGCGCGGGTCGCTGTCGGGGTTGGGCGCGGCGCAGGAAGCCGGAGTCGTGCACCGGGACTATCAGCCTTCGAACGTCTTGGTCAGCGCGGAGGGGGTCTGCCGGGTCACGGGCTTCGGGCTCGCCGTGCGCACCGAGGCGATGATGCCGGCAGCGGGTACGCCTTCTTATATGGCGCCCGAATTGTGGGAGGGCGCTTCGCCGCGATCGGTGACCGACATCTACGCGGTCACGGCGACCTTCTACGAGTGCCTGACCGGGCGGGTGCCATACACCGCGGAGTCGGTGTTCGAGCTCCAGACGCTGCACCGGGCCGCGCCGATACCCGCGGCCGACGTGCCGGCGGCGCTGGCGCCGCTGCTGGCGCTGGGGCTGGCCAAGGCGCCGGTGGAGCGGCCGGCCGACGCGGCGGGGTTCCTCGCCGAGTTGGAGGCGGCCGCGGCGGTGGCGTACGGGCTGGAGTGGGAGGAACGGGGGCGGCGGGAGTTGGCCGCGCTGGTCGCGCGGGTCGGTTCTGAGGACGGGGTGGCGACGAGTGTGTTGCCGGCGGTGGCCGGCGGTGTCGGTGTAGGTGTCGGTGTCGGTGTCGGTGAAGTCCCTTCCATCTGGGCCGACGACAGCGCCCCGGAATCCTTGGGCGACGACGGCGAGCGGATGGGCCGCGGGACCAAGATCGGGATATCGGTGGCCGTCGTCGCGGTCATCGGAGCGGTGCTGGCGGCCGTGGCCTTCTCGCCCGGCAAGCACGCGGCCGCGACCGCCGGGCCGTCCGGCGAGATCGTGTCGGCGTCCGACACCTCGTCGGTGATCGACGGCTCTTCTCCGGGGCTGGCGGCCGGGGCCGGTCCCACGCCGGGTTCGCGGAGTTCGGACAGCGGCGCTTCTCCCACGCAGGCCACTTCAGGCAGCTCGGCTACTTCGTCGGCCACCGCGAAGACGCCCCCGACCTCCGGCCCGGGGGCGACGCCGATCGGCGTGCCGCTGCCGAGCTCGAGCTCGGTCGGGTCCCTGCCGAGCTATCCGTCCGCGCCACCGCCGTCGAGCGGGTCGCCCACCACGTCGGCCGGGGGCAGCACGCCGCCGACGACGCCGAGCGTGACGGTGACGGTCTCGGCGAGCGCGACCATGAAGAACAGCACATACAGCGGGCCGTGTCCGCCCACCGACCCGCCGACCGGGACGGTCACGTTCACCGTCAGCGGGCTGCCCTCGGGGAGTTCGGAGGCGATCTCCTACCACTGGCGGGTGGCGGGCGGCGGCGCGGGTGGCGGCTGGAACTCGGTCAACGCCCAGGACGGGAGCACCACCGAGCAGTTCACCGTCTCCGACGACCCACACTCGCAGAAGGGGCTGTCCGGGACGGTCGAGGTGGACTGGAGCGCCCCGGGCACGTCGGGCGGTGCGGCGACGGCCGGGTCCGTGGACATCAAGTGCACCGGCGGCGGCACTGGCGGCGGCCCCGGCGGTACCGGCGGCGGCGTTCCCACCAGCGGCGCCAGCAGCTGACATCGCGCGTGGGCCGATCGGGCGGCCGACGATCGGGCGGCGGCTACGTCAGCCCCAGCGCGTCCACGACGAACGGCCTCACCTCGCTGAACGTCAGCGGTCCGGCCCCGCGTTCGGCGAACGCCAGCTGCGCGGAGCCCACCAGCATCAGGGTCTTGAGGTCGGTGTCGAGCTCGGCCGGGAGGCGTCCCAGCGCGCGTTCGGCCGCCAGGTAGCCGGCCACCATGCGCGTGCCCTCGGTCAGCACCGGCAGGCCGGGGACGCCGGCCGCGCGGAGCCGGGCCCGCAGGCCGTCGCGGAAGGTCACCAGCACCAGGACGTGCTGGGCCACCGAGCCGAAGAAGTCGGTCAGCGCCTCGGTCAGGTTGTCGGCGAGATCGCCCCGGCCGGCCCGGGCCCGCAGCCGCCCGTCCCGCTCCGCCACGCGCCGCGCGCAGTCGATGAGGTAGTCGGCGAGGAAGGCGTCGAAGTCGGCGAAGTGCCGATGCAGCACGCCCTTGGCCACGCCGGCCTCGTCGGTCACCGCGCGGCTGGTCAAGCCCGCAGGCCCGGCCCGAAGCAGGACTCGCTCGGCGGCCTCGAACAGCTGTTGGCGGGGGTCGCGGATGGCGACGCCGGTCGGCACGGCGGCGACTCCCTTCGGCAGCGATCGACGAGTGGGCACGCGCCCACTAGAGTGGGCACATGACCACTATACCTGCGGAAACCCCCGCTGAGCAGCCCAGCAAGTCCGCGATCGCGCAATCCTTCGGCGAAGACCCCGCCCACTACGACCGGGCCCGCCCCCGCTATCCCCAGGAGCTCATCGACCGCATCGCCGCCGGGCACAGCGGCCGCACCGTCCTGGACGTCGGCTGCGGCACCGGCATCGTCGCCCGCCAACTCCAGGCCGCAGGCTGCGCCGTCACCGGCGTCGAACCCGACCCGCGCATGGCGGCGTTCGCGACGGGAAGCGGCCTGAGCGTCGAGATCGCGAAGTTCGAGGACTGGGACCCCGCCGACCGCCACTTCGACACCCTCACAGCCGGCATGACCTGGCACTGGGTCGACCCGACAGCCGGCGCCCGACAAGCAGCGCGCGTGATCCGCCCAGGCGGCCGCATCGCCCTGTTCTGGAACGCCTTCCAGATCCCACCGGACCTCACCAAGGCCTTCGCGCAGGCCTACGCCACCATCCTGCCCGAGGCGCCCATGTACCAGCGCGGCCTGCGCGACAGCGAGAATCGGGACACCAGGAACGTCTACGCACCCCTGCTGACCAGCACCGCCGACCTCCTGCAGAAGAACGGCTTCGATCAGGTCGAACAATGGCGCGACGAATGGCAACGCACGTACACCCGCGCCGAGTGGCTGGACCTCTTCCCCACCTTCGGCGGCCACGCACTCATGCCGCCCGAGACCGTGGCCGCGCTGCGAGAAGCGATCGGCGCGGCGATCGACGCGGCCGGCGGGGAGTTGGTGGTGGAGTACGCGACGGTGACGGTGACTGCGGTGCGGCAGGACGGTGG
>NZ_JAAFZA010000529.1 GCF_015356865.1 Catenulispora pinisilvae | reverse complement strand
CGGCCGGCGACCAGTGGTGCGCCGACTCCATCCAGCAGCACCCGCTGGGCGGCATCACCGACGACCAGAGCAACTGGCAGAACCGCCCCACCTTCCAGCAGGTCGTGCAGTACCCGGCACACCGCGGCGCGGACGTCTCCGACCTGGCGACGAAGGGCACTGCGACCGCCTCCAGCATCCAGCTCGGCTATCCGGCGCAGAATGCCATCACGGGCAACGGCGCCAACCGTTGGGCCAGCAATTGGCACGACAACGAGTGGTTGCAGGTGGATCTGGGTTCGGTCCAGCAGGTCGGCCGCGTGATGCTGAACTGGGAAGCCGCCTACGGCAAGGCCTACAACATCGAGGTCTCCGACGACGGCACCAACTGGCGCACCGTCTACACCACGACGACCGGTCAGGGCGGGCAGGAAGTCGATAGCTTCCCGGTCACCAGCGCCCGCTACGTACGGATGCAAGGAGTTCAACGCGCCACCGGCTGGGGCTACTCTCTGTACCAATTCCAGGTCTACGCCCTGTAGGTGCTGACAAGCACCGCACCTACTCACCCGGACCGCACCCTAGCGGTCCGGGCGAGACAGCTTCCGTTCCAGAACTCAACGGTTCCGTCCATCAACTCCAGCGACACGCTGAATGTGCACCGCCTGCCAGCGCACAGTGCGGTGGCAGGCGTCCGGGATCATCGGGATTCACGCGGGCTTGATGTTCTCCGCCTGCGGGCCCTTCTGGCCCTGCGCGATGTCGAAGCTCACCTTCTGGCCCTCCTGGAGCTCGCGGAAGCCCTGGCTGGCGATGTTGGAGTAGTGCGCGAAGACGTCGGGTCCGCCGCCGTCCTGCTCGATGAAGCCGAAGCCCTTCTCGGCGTTGAACCATTTCACGGTTCCGGTTGCCATGGTGTCCTCCTAGGGGACGTAGTGGGTCCGCCGCGCGTGTGGCAGGCGGGGAGGGGGCTGTCTCTGT
>NZ_JAAFZA010000528.1 GCF_015356865.1 Catenulispora pinisilvae | reverse complement strand
CTAGTAGCTTGTCGCTTCTAATGTTTGGGATATAGGTGGCGGAGTCGGGTGCGGGCGTCGTCGGTGGTGAAGTGCCAGTGGACTTGGCGCTGGTCGGCGTTGACGGCGGTGGCCCAGGCCGCGAGTTCGGTGTTGAGGACTTCGAGGTCGTGGATGCGGCGGTCGAGGCATTGCCGGGTGAGGGCGGAGAGCTCGATCTCGGCGATGTTGAGCCATGACCCGTGTTTGGGGGTGTGGTGGATCTCCAGGCGCTGGGCCAGGGCGAAGGCCTCTTCGGCGGGGAAGGCCTCGTACAGGGAGGCGATGCCGTGGGTGTTGAGGTTGTCCATAACCAGGACCACGCGTTCGGCGTCGGGGTAGTCGCGGGTCAGGAGCGTGCGGACCTGCCCGGCCCAGTCGATCCGGGTGCGCCGTGGCTGGGCGTCGACGCGGCGCCAGCCGGCCAGGGGTTCGACCCAGCAGAAAATCGAGCAGGTTCCGTGCCGTACGTATTCGGAGTCCTCTCGCCGGTCGCGCCCGGGTGCCGCGGGGATCGGGTCGCGCGCGTGGGCGAGCAGCTGGTAGGGCTTCTCGTCCATGCACACCACCGGGCGGCGCGGGTCGTGTCGGCGGGCATAGACGGCCAGCACGTCCTCCATCGCGGCGGCGAACTGCGCGTTGGCCGCCGGCGGTATGGTCCAGCACTTCTTCAGGTGAGGGCGAAGTTCCGTTTTTTTAGCACCCGGCCGATGGTGGAGTGGTCGAGGTCGGGGATGTCTTCGGCCAGCGCGACGTGCTTCTCCAGCAGTCGCAGGCTCCACCGGGCGTGGCCGGCCGGAGCGGCCGAGCAGGCCAGCGCGATCAGCCTGGCCTCGACTTCTCCGGTCACCGGCGAGGCCACCGGCGGGAACGCCCGCTGTTTGCGGCCGACCGTGGCCCACACGTCGCCGCCGGTGTCGGCGAACCGCTTGGCCACCAGCCGCAGCGTCTC
>NZ_JAAFZA010000527.1 GCF_015356865.1 Catenulispora pinisilvae | reverse complement strand
CCCGGCGAGAACGAACTCCAACGCGATGGCCGCCGCGAGGAAGAGGCCGTTCACCCGCACCGCGCTGGCGCCTGCCGCGAGCACCACGGCCAGCGCCCAGCGGTCGCGGCGTGCCGCTAGCCATGCGGAGAAGGCGAAGGCCGCGAACAGGCTCTCGCTGTAGCCCGCTGCGAGGAACACTGCTGCCGGAGCCAGAGCGAAGAAGAAGGTCGCGTTGGCGGCAGCCTGGGCGGCGCGCGTGCGGGCGAATCTCCCAGGGCTGCCAGGACTCCCAGGGCTGCCAGAGCTGGCGGGGTCGGCGAGGCTGGCGCCGACCCCGCGCCGCCGACCCCGCTCCATCTCCTCCGCGGCCAACCGCCCCAACGCCACGGTCGCGACCGCCCCGGCCACCAGCGACACCGCCAACCCGGCCGCCACCCAGTTCCACACGAACAGGTGCGCCAGCCTCACCGCTACCGGGAATCCGGGAAAGAACGCCACGTGCCTCGGATCGCTCCCGGCCGCGAAATACCCGTGCTGCGCGATGCCGAGGAAGATCCCCTCGTCCCACCGATCCCAGCGGGCCAGCCACGGCCCCGGCTTCGTCGGCCCGGTTATGAACACCCACGCGCTGATCCAGGCCAGCACCACCATGCCGAGCCGCGTGGCGCCCCACACCGCCAGTGACGCGCGGTCCACATCGCCCAGCCTTCGGAGGTGCTGCCAGGCATCGTCCTCGGGCTGCGCGGGAGCATCGCCTTGGGACGGCGGTACGGCATCGTTCTCAAGCCGCCCCGCGTCGCTCTCGGCCCGCCCCGCGTCGTTCTCAGGCCGCTCCGCGTCGCTCTCGGCCCGCTTCGCGTCGTTCTCAAGCCGCTCCGCGTCGCTCTCGGCCCGCCCCGCGTCGTTCTCAAGCCGCCCCGCGTCGCTCCCGAACCGCTCCTGCGCGGTACCGCCCTGCGCCCCCACACAGCCGTCCCCCGCGCAGCCGTCCCC
>NZ_JAAFZA010000526.1 GCF_015356865.1 Catenulispora pinisilvae | reverse complement strand
GATGCGGGGCTGATGGGGGGCGATGCGTGATGGCCCGGCATCTGTCTTGAGTTTTGGGGTGGGGAGTTTCGAGGCGGGGAGCTTTCGAGGGAAGGCGGAGAGTCTTCGAGCCGGGGAGTCTTCGAGGCAGAGGCCTTCGAGGCGGGAAGTCTTCGAGGCGGAGAGCCTTCGAGGCAGAGGCCTTCGAGGCGGGAAGTCTTCGAGGCGGAGAGTCTTCGAGCCGGGTTGCGGTTGGGTTGTGGGTTTTAGAAGCTGTTTACGGCCTTCGGTCATAGTCGTGCCGGTTCGGGGTTCGGGTCGGCGGGTGTGTCTGTCTGCTGCCGGTTTACGCGTTCACAACCCCGCCCCACCTCAGGCCTCTTCAACTCCGGCAGGTCGGAACAAGAGCCAGATCAAAAGCCGGATCAACGGCAAGATCAAGAGCCAGATCAAGATCAAAGACTGTGATGAAGAGCCGGCGCCTCCGGCGGGGCTCTCGGCTCCCTCGGGGAACTGGCGCAATTCCATAGGGTGGCCGAGCCAGTCTCAGCGGCGGCGGTCCCTGAGGTGGTGCGGTTCGTTCCCCTCGCTCGCGTCGTCAGCCCCAAGGGGTACAGCGCCGAACCCCGGGAGTAAAGTCCGCGCGCTGCGGTCAGGCGTGCAGGCGGCGGCCGCGTACAGCGCGAACTTGACTCCCGAGAACCGGCACTGTAGGCAAAGCCCTGCCGACGCGACCGAGGGGAACGAACCGAAAACCGACCGGAGAAGTGCAGAAATCGGGGGTGCGGGGTTGGTGCGTCGGTGGGTTCAGCCGCCGGTCTGGCGTCTGGCGACGCGGCAGTCCCGGAGATGCGCATCCTGAGCTGGCGGGTGCGGGTCGGGCTGGTCGGCCCTAGTGCCGGTGCGTGTTGTCAGGCTGCGAGGGATCGCCGGGGTGCTCGAAGCCCGGCGCGTGTGTGACAAGGGCCCGGCGGCGCTGGTCGAGCCAGCGGTTGAAGGCGGCCAGGCGGGTCGGGTCGGTGG
>NZ_JAAFZA010000525.1 GCF_015356865.1 Catenulispora pinisilvae | reverse complement strand
CTTTTGGTGGGGGCTGGGGCTTGCAGGCCGGGTTGCTGTTGGCGTGTGGGTTTTAGAAGCTTTTTACGGCCTTCGGTCATAGTTAGGCCGGTTCGGGGTTCGGGTCGGCGGGTGTGTTCGTCGGCTGCCGGTTTTCGCGTTCACGACCCCGCCGCGCCTCAGGCCTCTTCGACACCGGCAAGTCGGAGCAAGGGCCAGATCAACAGCAAGATCAACAGCAAGATCAACAGCCCAAGCAAGATCACAGTCAAGATCCAGATCAAAAGCTGTGATGAAGAGCCCGGCGCCTCCGGCGGGGGCTCTCGGCTCCCTCGGGGAACTGGCGCTGCTCCATAGGGTGGTCGAGCCAGTCTCAGCGGCGGCGGTTTGTGAGGTGGTTGCGGTCCGTTCCCCACGGTCGCGTCGTCAGCCCCAAGGGGTACAGCACCGGTGTCCGGGAGTAAAGTCCGCGCGGTTGCGGTCGAACCTGCAAGCTGCGGTTTGTATAGCGCGAACTTGACTCCCGGCCACCGGCACTGTAGGCAAAGCCCTGCCGACGCGACCGAGGGGAACGAACCGAAAACCGACCGGATAGGTGCAAAGCCCAGTGGTGCGGTACCGGCGACTCGGCGAGTTCAGCCCCCGGTCCGGAGGCTGGCGGCGCGGCAGTCGCGCGGGTGCGCATTTTGGGCTGGCGGGTGCGGCCCGGCCCGGCCGCCAAGGCTGATGCTGGCGGATGGCAAGGTCTGCCAGAAGAAGTCGGTAGTCGGCGGGCTGGCTGTTGCGAGCACAGCCGGTCCGTTGCCACATACCGCACCCGGGCACGCTGTCGACCAACTGACCACCGGCCCGCCGCCAACGCCCTCACCGGCAGCAGCGCCGCTAAGCTGCTTCTACGGGCCCTTCGATTGCTATTCTTCCGGTCGGTTTTCGGTTCGTTCCCCTCGGTCGCGTCGGCAGGGCTTTGCCTACAGTGCCGGTGGCCGGGAGTCAAGTTCGCGCTATACAAACCGCAGCTTGCAGGCTCGACCGCAACG
>NZ_JAAFZA010000524.1 GCF_015356865.1 Catenulispora pinisilvae | reverse complement strand
GTGCGGTTCGTTCCCCACGGTCGCGTCGTCAGCCCCAAGGGGTACAGCACCGGTGTCCGGGAGTAAAGTCCGCGCCGTTGCGGTCGAGCCTGCAAGCTGCGGTTTGTATAGCGCGAACTTGACTCCCAGCCACCGGCACTGTAGGCGAAGCCCTGCCGACGCGACCGAGGGGAACGAACCGAAAACCGACCGGAGAAGTACAAAACTGGTGGTGCGGTACCGGCGACTCGGCAAGGTCGGCCGCCGGTCCAGATGCTGGCCAACGCACCGGCGCCGAGGATGCGCTTCCGGGTTGGCGGGCGCCGGATCGACCCGGCGACCACAACCGATACCATCGGGATTACGGGTGTACCAAGACAGCCCATCAGAAGGCGGCCGTGTCGCCGACCAGCTGACCACCGGTCCGTCGCCAGGGCCTCACCGGCAGCCGCACTAACTAACCGGCGTCTACGGGCCCTTCGATTGCTATTCCTCCGGTCGGTTTTCGGTTCGTTCCCCTCGGTCGCGTCGGCAGGGCTTTGCCTACAGTGCCGGTGGCCGGGAGTCAAGTTCGCGCTATACAAACCGCAGCTTGCAGCCCCGACCGCAACCGCGCGGACTTTACTCCCGGACACCGGTGCTGTACCCCTTGGGGCTGACGACGCGATCGAGGGGAACGGACCGCACCACCTCACAAACCGCCGCCGCAGGGCCCTGACCCGGCCACCCTATGGAACCGCGCCAGTTCCCCGAGGGAGCCGAGAGCCCCCGCCGGAGGCGCCGGCCCTTCACCAGGGCTCTTGACCTTGACCTTGCTTGGGCTCTTGATCTTGATCTGGCTGTTGATCTGCTCTTGTTCCGACTTGCCGGAGTTGAAGAGGCCTGAGGTGCGGCGGGCTTGTGAACGCCTAAACCGGCAGCCGACAAACACACCCGCCGACCCGAACCCCGAACCGGCACAACCATAACCGAAGGCCGTAAAAAGCTTTGAAATCCACAGCCCAACCGCAACCCGGCTCGAAAACGCCCCACCCCGGAAC
>NZ_JAAFZA010000523.1 GCF_015356865.1 Catenulispora pinisilvae | reverse complement strand
GGCTGTGGTGGTGTCGGGCGGGGCGGTGCGGGTCCGAGCGGTTTCGGTGGGGTCCGCGGCCGATGGAGGGGCGTTGGTCGGCACGATATGAGTCGGAGTCGCGTCGATGAGGGATGTGGCGAGGGCGGCGTCACCTGAGAGATGGGCCGGAGCGGTGCTGGTGCGGGCTGCCATCGGTGTGGCGTTGGTCAGGGCGACGTGAGCCGGAGTGGTG
This sequence comes from Catenulispora pinisilvae, assembly GCF_015356865.1. Classification (GTDB taxonomy): domain Bacteria; phylum Actinomycetota; class Actinomycetes; order Streptomycetales; family Catenulisporaceae; genus Catenulispora; species Catenulispora pinisilvae. The sequence continues at coordinate 819 of NZ_JAAFZA010000523.1, read as the reverse complement.
TCGGCAGCGGCCGTGGCCGGTGCGGGGACGACGTGGGCTGGGGCAGCGCTAGCTACGGAGGTGTTGGCGAGGGCTGTGGTCGGCGTGCTGGCGTTGGGCTGGGGGACGTGGCCTGGAGTGGCGTTGGCCGGAGCGGCATTGATGGGGGTCATGGCCGGAGTGGCGGTGGCCAGGGCATTTTGGGCCGGTGCGGCGTCGGCTAGGGCGGATTGGACCGGAGTGGCGTCGGCTAGGGCGGATTGGACCGGAGCGGCGTCGGGTGCAGTGGCCTCCGTAGGAGGCGTAGCCGATGAGGCGGTGCTTGCTGGGGTGATGGAGGTGGGCGACGCCTCGGTGGGGGGCGCGGCCGAATTGGTGGCGTCGGGTGCGGCGGCATCTGGTGGGGCATCGTTGGCCGGGGTCGGCTGCGGGGCGGTGCCTAGGAGCACCTCCGGCTTGGGGCGCAGGGTGTCGGCGTCGAGCCAGCCCTGCTTGACCGCCTCTTGTTGGCAGCCGGTGCGGGAGCGGCCGTGGGCGTGGCTGATGGCCTTCCAGTTTTCGCCTGCGCGGATGTGGCGGAGGAGGTCTTGGCGCTCGTCGTCGGTCCAGCGGGTGCCGTGGTTGGGCCATTGGGCTTTGCGGAGGGCTGATTCGGGGTTGGGTTGTTTGGCGAACCAGGTGATGGAGCGGAGTTGGCCTTGGGCGGCCACGTAGACGATTTCGCCTTGGTGGTGGAAGACGAGTTGGTCGTCGTGGAACTCGACGGCGTCGGCGGGGATCATCAGTTGGGCGCCGGGGGTGGTTTCGGGGCCGGCTATGAGTTCCGCGCGGAGCCAGGGG
>NZ_JAAFZA010000522.1 GCF_015356865.1 Catenulispora pinisilvae | reverse complement strand
ACGGAGGATTATGCGGGTACTGATTTCACCCCAAAGCGGGACGGCGGTCGGAGCCGCGGGTAAGGGGCGTCCCCGGTGTCCATCGACGTTGTGTGACGAACACCAACGAACGTTCCGAGGACGCCGTCTCCTCTGTCTACTCCTGCCGCCTGCCGCTGTCCACGAACACCGTCAACTACGTCGCCGACCTGCTGCGCAAGCATCTGAAGGCGATCCGGTCGCGCTGGCGGTCCCGGTCCGCGGGCCAGATCACGGTGCTGGTGCTCGCGGTGCTGCGCCACGATCAACGCGCCGCCGACCTGGCCGGCGGCAACCAGGTCTCGGCGACCACTATCCGCCGTTGGACCGATGAGGTGATCGCCCTGCTCGCGGCCCAGGCACCGCGCCTGGACCGGGCCTTGAAGAAGATCGCCCGCGTCGGCGGGGAGGTCGTGCTGCTGGACGGCACCCTGATCCGCACCCGCCGCCGCACCGGGAAAGCCAACCGCAAAAACTACAGTGGCAAACACAAGTCGCACGGCCTGCTGTTCCTGGCCCTTACCGACGAGGCCGGCAACCTGATCTGGATCTCCTCGGCCCGCCGCGGCGCGGCCAGCGAGGTCAAGACCGCCCGCCACGACAAGATCTGCGAGCACCTGCGCGCCGCCGGCCTGGGTGCCCTGGCCGACCTCGGCTTCGTCGGTCTCGACCAGGACCCTGAAGACCCGGTGATCATCACCGGGGCCAAGAGGACCCGCAAGAAGAAACTCACTGCGGCCCAGAAGCAGGCCAACCAGATCATCGCCGCCGCCCGCGCCCCCGTCGAGCACGGCTTCGCCGCGCTCAAGAACTGGCGCATCCTCACCCGACTCCGGCTCAACCAGGCACGGGCCACGAACCTGCTGCGCGCCCTGCTCGTCCTGACCAACCTCGAAGTCACCCGCTGACCGCGGCAGACGATCTAGACCGCAGACACCCGCCTACGAACAGGATGAACACCCGCAAACCCGATCACACCAGTACCCTGACCAGCGACGTCATGTTGGCATTCGCTCA
>NZ_JAAFZA010000521.1 GCF_015356865.1 Catenulispora pinisilvae | reverse complement strand
GCTCGCTCAGGCGCGGCGGGCCGGTGGGCTCGTGGTGGATGGGGTGGACGGGGTGGACGGGGCGCGGGCGGAAGGCGGCACCGACAGTCACAGCACTGACAGTTACGGCACGGATGGATACGGCACTGACTACGACGACAGCGCCGAGGGCGTACGGCGCACCCGGGGCGAGCTGGTCCTCGCCCCGCGGGCCCAGCACGCCACCGGCACCGGCACTGACAGCGGCCACGGCGAGCGCCGCGACCGGCAGCTCGTACGGGGCAAGGCGGCCGAACTGGTCGCGGCGGCCAAGCACGACGTGGTGACGATCCCGTTACCCGGCGGCCGCCACGCCAAGTTGACGGCCCGCACCGGTCGCACCGCGGCCGGCACGGAGGTGGTCACGGTGGAAGCGGAGATGACGAGCGCGCTGGAGGTGCCGGGCCCTGTCGAGGTGCCGGGCATCCCGGCGGCCCGGACGCCGAGCGAAACGCAAGTGGCGCAAGGGCAGGTGGCGCATGGGCGGGTGATGCAAGGGCAGGTGGCGCAAGGACAAGCGGCAAAAGAGCAAGTGGCACAAGGACAAGCGCCGCAAGGGCAGGTGCCGGCAGGATCGGAAGCCCCGGCTGATGAGTCCGGAGCCCAGGCCGGTGAGTCCGGCGGGCCCGGAACGCAGCAGGCGCAGCCGACCCGGACTATCGCGCCCCGCACCGAACCGGCCGAGATGGCGATGGCGAGCGCGCGCACCGAGCAGCGGACGCAGGCTAAACCACTTCCGCAGAGCTCTGAGCACACGGCAGCGAAGCCCTTCGCGCGCGTCACGGAAAGCACGACCGCTACGCCGAACATGACGAACGCGATAAACACGGCGGCCGTGCCAGCCGCGCCAAACCCGCCGACCGGCCCCACGTCGCCGAGCCGAAGCGCCGTTCCCTGCCCGGACCGGAGCCGGAATCAGGACCGCGGCGATCAGAACCACCCCGGCAACGCGCCAGACTCCCCAACTCCCTCGCGCACCGACCCCCAGGCTGAAAGCAACACCATCACCAACCCCCCATC
>NZ_JAAFZA010000520.1 GCF_015356865.1 Catenulispora pinisilvae | reverse complement strand
CCTAAGCCCCCTCCGGCGCCCCCAACTTCTCCAAAATCCGATGCATCCCGCTCTCCCAATTAGCCTTCAGCGCCGCCACCGCCCCCGGCAGATCCGCAGCCACCAAGCACTCCGCGATCTTCTCGTGCTCCGCCGCCGAGCGCTCCAGCACCTGCCGGTCGCCGACCACCACGCGCTCGTAGCGGTGCATCGTCAGCTTCAGTGTGGTGATCAGGTCCATCAGCCGGTCGTTGCGGCAGCCGGACAGTAGCCGGTCGTGCCACTCGTCGTCGTAGCGCTCGATGATGCCCAGCTCGGCCTGGGGGGCGGAGAAGGCGTGCGCCTCCTCCAGGAGCTCCGGCGCGATGCGCTTCAGGTGCTCGGGTGGTGACAGTTCCAGGGCCAGCGACTCCAGGGTGGCGACGATCGTTGTCAGGTCGCGGAACTCCTGTGGGCTCATCGGGGCGAAGCGGAAGCCCTTGCCCCGCTCGCTGATGATGATGCCCTCGCGTTCCAGGCCGATCAGTGCCTCGCGTAGGGGGGTGCGGCTGACGCCTAGGTCGGCTGCCAGGTGCACCTCGTTGATCGGCTGGTCCGGGTTGAACTCGCCCCGGCCCAGGCGTTCGAGGAGCACGTCCTTGATCTGCTCGCGGAGCGGCCGCCGCTCGATCGCCATCCCGATGTCACCCTTCTCACACTGCTCGTCACGCACATTGTTCCGCACCCCGGCCGGGAAAACTCACGCCGTCCCGGCGCCGTCCACGGGAATCACCGCGCCGCTCAAGAACGCCGCCGCGTCCGAGGCCAAGAACGCGACCGTCTGTGCGATGTCCCGGGGCTGCCCGATACGCCCCAACGGCCGGTCGGCGGCGTCGGCGTAGAACGAGTCGACCGCCTCGCCCAGCTGCCGCGCCTCGTCGGCGAGCATGCCGGTGGCCGTGTCGCCCGGGCACACGCAGTTCACCCGGATGTTCTGCGGCCCGTGGTCGATCGCCATGGCGCGCGTCATGTTCACCACGGCCCCCTTGGACGCGCAGTACGAGATCGCGCTCGCCCCGCCCTTGATCCCCC
>NZ_JAAFZA010000052.1 GCF_015356865.1 Catenulispora pinisilvae | reverse complement strand
GACCCGACCCGACCCGGTACCGGTTTCGCCTTGCGGACCTTCCTCCAGCCTGGCGGGCGTTCTCAAACTGCACGGTGTCTACCTAGTTGGCCGCGCCTGTTCCGGCGTTGTCGAAGATCCCTGTCACGAGTTGGCGGGCATACTCGGCATCGAGACCGTCGGGGCGGAAGAGGATGCGGTACATCAAGGGGGCGACGACGCGGTCCATGACTGTCTCGACGGCCGGTGTCTCCTCGCCGCGTTCGGCGGCGCGGCTGAGGATGACGTCGATCTGTTCGGCGGCGTAGGCCGAGCAGCGGCCGGCGTTGCCGCCGTCCGGGTCGCCGAGCAGGGCGTCGCGGATGTAGGCGCGGCCGGAGGGGGAGGACATCTCGTCGAGGAACTGCTCGGCCCAGGCCGTCAGGTCGGAGCGGAGTGTGCCGTGGTCGCCGGGTGTGGTGTCGGGGCGTAGCCGCTCGACCGCCACGTCCGACAGCAGTTCCTGCAGGTCTCCCCACCGTCGGTAGACCGTTGACGGGGTCACGCCGGCGCGCTGGGCGATCATCGGCACCGTCAGGGCGTCCCGGCCCACCTCGGCGGAGAGCTCGCGCACGGCGGCGTGCACCCCGGCTTGGACGCGGGCGCTGCGTCCGCCGGGGCGTACCATCTGTCTGCTCATAGATCTACTTTAAAGCGAAATCATTGCTTCTAGTGTCTGCTCGTAGGCGTGGCCGATCCGCAGGAGCACTCGCTCACCGAGCGGCCGCCCGAGCAGTTGCATGCCGATGGGCAGTCCCGCCGTGTCCTGGCCGACCGGTATGGACAGGGACGGTATTCCGGTGATGTTGGCGGGGGACGAGAGGCGTACGTAGGCGTCGGAGACGCCCTCGACGGTGCCGTCGGCCCAGGTGATCGTCTCCTGGCCGGCCTTGACGGCGGTCGCCGGGATGGTGGGGGCGGCGATCACGTCGACCTGCCGCAGCAGGCGGGTCCATTCCTGCCGCATGAGGGTTCGCGAACGCTGAGCGCGCAGGTAGTCCCCGGCAGGCATCAGTTCGCCGGCCTCGAGGAGGGTGCGGACATCGGCCTGGTAGAGCTCGGGGACGGTGCGCAGGGTGCCCTCGTGGTACGCGGTGGCCTCGGGCACCATCAGAGCCCACTGGGTGGCCTGGATGTAGCGCGTCATGGGGATCTCCACCTCGACGAGGCGTGCGCCCAGGGCTTGCAGCCGGTTGATGGCCTGCCGGACGCTGTCTTCGACCTCGGGGTCGGTGTGGTCGAAGTAGTAGTTGCGCGGCACGCCGACCCGAAGCCCCGTCAGGTCCGGGTCGGCGGTCGGCCGGTAGTCCGCGGCGGGTGTGGTCGGGGAGGCCGCGTCCAGGGAGGCGAAGTCCAGGGAGGCGGCGTCCTGGGGGTCGTGTCCGGTCAGGGCGGTCAGGGCGGTTAGGACCAGGGCCGCGTCTTCGACGGTGCGGGTGATCGGGCCGACGTGGTCCAGGGACCAGGACAGAGAAGTGACGCCGTGACGAGGGATGAGGCCGTAGGTCGGCTTGAGGCCCACCACCCCGTTGAGCGCGGAGGGCACCCTGATGGACCCGCCGGTGTCGGTACCCAGAGCGAACGTGGCCATGCCGGCCGCTACGGCTACGGCGGATCCGCCGCTGGATCCGCCCGCGATCCGGTCGGTGTCCCAGGCGTTGTGGGTCTGCGGGGTGGTCAGGCCGTAGGCGAACTCGTGCGTGTGCGTCTTGCCGAGCAGGACCGCACCGGCCTGCGCCAGACGCGTGGCGACCGTGCTGTCGGTTCGCGCCAGGTGGCCGGCGCGGACCTGGGAGCTGGCCGTTGTCGGCGTGCCCGCGACGTCTATCAGATCTTTGAGACCCATGGGGATGCCGTGCAGCGGACCGCGGTGGCGGCCGGCCACGATCTCGCGTTCTGCTTCACGCGCGGCCCTGCGGGCCCGCTCGGCGCTGATGGTGACGTAGGCCTGAAGGCGCGGCTGCATCTGCGCGATGCGCTGAAGGACGGAGTCTGCCAGCTCGACAGGGGACAGTCGTCGTTCCCGGATCGCGTCGGCGGCCGCGGCCAGGGACAGTTCATACGGCTGCATCAGGGATCTCCTGTCCTGCGCGGTAGGCGATGGCGGGTGGGGTGTCGCCGAAGTCCAACTCGCGCAGGATCTCGACGACGGAGCTGATGTGGTTGGCGACGGCCGCGACCTCGGTGTGGCGGTCGGCGGGCAGGTGGAGCCCGGCGCGGGCGGCCCAGCGGGCCACCTCCGGCGGGGTGGGTTGTGCGGCGGACACGGACTTCCTTCTTTCCTCATGCTGAAGTGGCGCGGCACCCTTCAGGTAAAAGCTAAGAGTTTGCTTTAGCTTACGGTAGGGCCTACAGTGACTTAAAGCAAACCCATAGCGTTTAGCTGAGAGGGCCCCATGGCCACCGCCACCCGCCGAGCACCTGCCCCCCGTCCCTACCAGGCCGTCCGCACCGTCCGCACCCGCACGGCCGACCGACCGGCCGCCTTCGCCCTGACCGCCTCGATCCTGGCCGCTCTCCTCGCCGCATCCAGCGCGCCCACCCCGCTCTACCCGCGCTACCAGGACATATGGCACCTGACCTCGCTCACCGTCACCGTCGTCTTCAGCGCCTACTCCCTGGCCTTGCTGCTGGCCCTGCTCACTACCGGAGCGCTCTCCGACCATCTGGGACGACGTCCTGTACTGGTGGGTGCCCTGCTGGTGCAGGCCTGTGCCATGATGCTGCTGGCCTCGGCGGACGGCGCCGGTGCGCTGATCGCGGCCCGCGTCCTGCAGGGAGCGGCTACCGGCGTGGCCACCAGCGCCGCGGGCGCGGCCCTGCTGGACCTGGCCGATCCCCGGCGTCCGGGCCGATCCGCGCTGACCAACAGCATCGCCCCGGTGACGGGTATGGCCGCCGGTGTCCTGGCCGCCACCCTCCTCGTGGGCTTCGCGCCCGCACCGACGGTCACCGTGTACGTCGTGCTGGCGGTCGTGTTCGCAGCTCAGGCGGTAGCGGTCATGCGCACCGCGGAGACGGCCCGCCCGCATGCCGGCGCCCTGCGTTCGTTACGCCCCCGACTCGCGGTGCCGCCCGCGGCGCGCCGCGCCCTGCTGGTGGTCGGTACCGGTGTCGTGGCCGTCTGGGCGTTGGGCGGCTTCTACTCCTCCCTCGGGCCGGCGCTGGTGCACCTCGTGTCGCCCGGCGCCCCGCAAGCCGCCGGGGGCCTGGTCTTCTTCACACTCAGCGCCACCGCCGCGCTGACCGTGTGGATGCTGCGACACTCGGTGCCGCGCACTGCCGCCATCGGCGGAACCCTGGCCGTCGTCCCCGCCACGGCCTTGACGCTGAGCGGTCTGCACGGAGTCGGGCTGCCTGCCGTCTATGGCGGTGCGGCCCTGGCCGGGATCGCTTTCGGTGCCGTCTCGCAAGGGGCGCTGCGCATGACACTCGCTGCACTCGACGAGTGGGACCGTGCCGCGACGCTCGCCGCGTACTACGTCCTCAGTTACCTTTCCATGAGCCTGCCCGCCATCGCCGCGGGCGCCGCCACCCAGCACTACGGACTGCGCACCGCCGCCTACGCCTACGCCGTCGGCGCCGCCGTGCTGGCCGTCGCGGCCTTGGCAGCGCTTATCGTGCCGAGGAGCAGGCTCGTCCGCCACGTACTCAACGACCTGCTGTAACGAGACCGAAGGAAAGACCGATCATGAGTACTGCGCCCGTCACCGACCCGACCGCTGCCGACCTGACTGCCTCCAATCCGACCGCCGCCGCGTCCTGGACCGTGGGTGATGTCACCGTCCACCGCGTCGACGAGGTCCTGCTGTCGCCCGCGACCGGACCGTGGTTGCTGCCCGACGCCACCCCGGACCTCGTCGCCGCGCAGGACTGGCTGCATCCCCACTTCGCCGACGACGAGGGCCTCCTGCGCCTGCACAGCCACAGCTTCGCCTTCGCGCTCGGCGGGCTGCGCGTCTTGGTAGACACCGGTATCGGCAACGGCAAGGAGCGTGCCAACCCCGCGTGGCACAACCTGGACACCGACTACCTCCGGGGCCTGGCCGACGCCGGATTCGACCCGGACTCGGTCGACCTGGTGATCCTCACTCACCTGCACGCCGACCACGTCGGTTGGAACACGCGGAACGTGAATGGGACGTGGGTGCCCACCTTCCCCCGCGCCCGCTACCTGACCTCCCGCGACGAGCGGGAGTTCTGGGCTGGATATGAGATGGAGCCGGCGCGTGAGCAGATGTTCCGGGACTCCGTGATCCCGGTGGAGGAGGCGGGCCTGCTCGATCTCGTCAACGTACCCGCCGAGGGCGCCGACGTCGCCCCGGGGCTGCGGCTTCTCCCCACTCCCGGTCACACCCCCGGCCACGTCGCCGTCGAGCTGACCAGCCACGGCCGGACGGCGCTGATCACCGGCGACTGCGTCCACCACCCCGTCCAGCTCGCAGACCCTGGCATCGGTGCCTGCGTCGACATCGACCCGCGACAGTCCGAGGCCTCGCGCCGTACCCTGCTTGCCGGACTCGTCGGAACGGACACCCTGGTCCTGGGCACGCACTTCGCGCCGCCCACAGCCGGGCATGTCGTGCACCACGAGGGCGGCTACCGTTTCTCGCCGGTCTCCGGAGCATCACGCTGAAGGAGTAGGGCGGGCAAGGGTTGAATGCGGGACATGAGCACAAAAGACTACGGATACACTCGCCGGCTGGTGGACGACCTCTTCGTGGATCTCAGTCCCGAGGAAGTCAAGACAGTCGAGATTCTTGATGCGGCCGAGAGCCAGCGAGTTGAGACTGCTGCTCTCAGTACGGTTCCCATGACGAGGTGGAGTGCGATCGACACGGCCGAGGCGGACGTCGCCGGGAAGTGGAATCCCGGCACGGATCGTGCGATGGCACAGCGGATCCGCGAGGTTTTGGGCCTGTTCGGCGAACCGTCGGAAGTCGTCGTCATCGTAGAGGGAAACGCCTTGATTCCGTCGATCAGGCTTCCTTCGAGCGCGGTCGCCGATCATGGAGAGGAAGTCGTGGCGGCGTGCCATGGCCTGTGGATCATCCTGCCTGGTGGCTGTGTGGTCGAGAAGTACCATGAAGGCCGCATCGTTATTCGGTGGTTTGTTGGCTCTGGCCTGGTTTCGCAGTATCCGTACCTAGAGAGGGTAGTGGTGCGGGGCTGGGTTTGTGCAGGTGGTAGGCGTGACGGCGAGACGGCCGTGTCCGGTGGTGCCGGGTCCGCTGGAGGACTACGCGGCGATGTTCGATCCGCTGTTCGCCTCGCTGGCCCAGCGCAGGGGTTTCCGGGAGTACCTCACCGGGCTGCTGGCGCCGCGCGATCGGAACAAGACCCTGACGGCTCTGGCCGGGGCCGAACCGGTCGTCGGGGCGCAGCATCCGGCGGTGCAGCGGCTGCAGTTCTTCTTGTCCGAGTCCCGCTGGGACCACGAGGCGATCAACACCCGGCGGCTGGAGCTGCTGCTCGCGGATCCAGCCACCGCCCCGCACGAGTGTGGGGTGCTGGTCATCGACGATTCCGGGGACCGCAAAGACGGCACCGCGACCGCCCACATCGGCCGGCAATGGCTGGGCCGGCTGGGCAAGACCGACAACGCCGATCGTCACCGTCACCACAGTCTGGGCCGATGAGCGCGTCTACTACCCGGTACACGCCGTGCCCTACACCCCGGCCAAGTACTTCCTACGCGGTAAGGCCGACTTCGACTTCCGGACCAAGCTGCAGATCGGCGCCGAACTGGCGGCCCGCGCTGTCAAGGCCGGCTTCGTCTTCCGGGCCGTGGCTGCGGATGCCGCCTACGGTGACCAGGACGGGTTCCGCGGCGAGCTGCGCACCGCCGGGCTGCCTTTTGTCATGGCCCTGAAACCCCGGCACGGCACCTGGGCCTACGGCGCGGACGCCTACACCCCGGCCGACGCCGCCCGCATCCTGACCTTCACCAGCGAAGAAGAGCCCGGGGACTGGACGCCGGTCACCTGCACCTTCCACGACGGACACACCGAGACCTGGTGGGCCGCCGACGCGCGGCTGGGATTCTGGGGCCCGGACGGCACGACCCGCCTGGTGGTGGCCACCGCCGATCCGGCCACGCTGCCGGGATCGAGCAGAGCTACAAGCAGGTCAAAGACGAGCTGGGCTGGGCCGACCGCTCCGACACGGCGATCCGCCGCCACCAGACCCTAGTGAACTGCGCGTTCTCGTTCTGCTGGGACACCTGGTTCGACCAACCGGCATCGCCGGACCCGCCGACGACGGCCGATGCCGCCGCCGGAGAGAGGGGGTCCCGAACCCGGGCGCCAGCCCTCCCCGCCGTCCTGGCCGAAGGCGATCCGCGCCGTCCGGGCCTGGCTGGCCCCATGGATCGCGCTACAACGCTGGTGGCAGGCATGGTCGCCCGAGCCCCCGCCACCAGACCTCCAAGCCCTGATCAACGCAGTCGGCACAGGACGAGGACTCAACCTCTACCTCCCGCCTTAACAAACCACCGCTAGGGCTTGTAGCCGTCAGACAAAGCGATGGCGGTTCTCGCTGGCGTCGTCCCGGTCCCCGATGCCGGTCGCGATCGGCCAGCCGCGCTTGAAGGGGCGGCGTAGCCGAGGTAGGGGCTCTTGTTCTCCAGGTAGGTGCGGACCTTTTCGACCGTCTCGGTCTCGCTGGCGCCGAGTCCGGCGTCGGCGACGTGCTCGCGTAAGTGAGGGGCGATGGAGCCGCTCCAAGAAGTCCTCAAGACTCGGTTCACGGCATTAGCGGGCGCCGTATGCGCGGACGAAGGCGCGCGCGCCGTCAATCATGGTCGCTCGGAGTCGTTCCTGGTCTACAGCGAGCGGGTTCGGCTGCTCGTTGAAGGCCAAGAGAACTGTGAGAGCGAAAAAGTGATCCGTCGCGCGCCGCGCATCTTCGGCATCGAGGAGTCCGAGCTCGGTGAAGTGCGCGATACGTTCGGCGATGGCATTCTCGATCGCCGTGGTCTCCACGTCGTCATCCGCGTCCGGGTCTTGCCAACGTCGCTGCGCGACCAACGCCCAGACCGCGGAGTACTCGATGGAACCGACGAGCCCGATGCCGAAGTCGATGGCGGTCTCCGTCAGCGCCTCCTCCAGTCGAGCCGAGCTGGTGATGCCGGCACCGTCGCCGAGATGCGCGCCGATGACCTGCCGAGCGAATGCGTCCAGAGACTCGGCGGCGTCAGCGAGGATCGCGCGGAACAGCCGCTGTTTGTCACCGAAGTGGCTGTAGACGGTGGCCTTAGAGACCTGGGCCCTGGCAGCCACGGCGTCCATGCTGACGCGATCCACGCCTTGACTGACGAACAGGTCGCGTGCCGCTGCCAGGACGGCCCGGCGCTTCGCCGCCGATCCCGCACTCAGCAGGTGCACCGGCTTGGGCTCATTCATCCCTCCACGATACACGAATCAGACTGAACGGTTCAGTGTTGCACTACTGAACTGAACGGTTTAGTTTGAATCTATGACGACGACAATACCGGCCCCTACGGGCGCGCTCGTGCCGCAGCGGCGGCTGAACCTCATCAGCGTGGTTCTAGTCCTCGGGGTTTTCACGACTCTGCTGGACGCCACGATCGTGAACATCGCGATCGACCACCTGCACACCGTCTTCAACGCCTCGGTTGCCCGGACCCAGTGGGTCGCCACCGCCTACCTGCTGCTCTATGTGGCGGTGATCCCCGTCAGTGGATGGGCCTCCGAGCGATTCGGCGCCCGCAACGTCTGGGCCTTCGCGGTCGCGGCCTTCCTCGTCGGCTCGGCCCTGTGCGCCTCGGCGAGCTCGCTGCCGATGCTGATTGCCTTCCGCGCGCTCCAGGGCACCGGCGGGGGCATGCTGATCCCGCTCTCCTTCTCGATGCTCACCCGCGCCGCCGGCCCCGAGCGGATCGGGAAAGCCATGATCGCGATCGCGCTCCCAGCGCAGCTGGCCCCGGTACTGGGTTCGGTGCTCGGCGGGCTCATCCTCCAGTACTGGTCCTGGCAGTGGATGTTCCTCGTCAACGTCCCGGTCTGCATCGCAGCCCTCACCCTCGTCCGGTTCCTTCCCGCAGTCCCCGGCCGTCCCGGCGACCGGCTGGATGTACTCGGCCTCATTTTGCTGACCCCCGGCGTCATCGCATTGGCATACGGCGTCTCCGAGGCCGCCGGCGCCAACGGCTTCGCCGCCGTATCCGCCTGGCTGCCGCTACTGATCGGCACCGTGCTCATCGCGGCCTTCGTCCGGCATTCGCTGGCCTCGCGGCGCAAGCCCCTCATCGACGTGCGCCTGTTCGCTCGGCGCAGCTTCGGCCTCAGCAGCATCATCACATTCATGGCCGGGTTCTCCACCTATGCCCTGACCCTGCTGCTGCCGCTGTTCTACCAGCAGCTTCGCGGCGAGAGCGTGTTGACCACGGGCCTGCTGCTGATCCCCCAGGGCGCCGGTACGACACTCTTCTTCCTCCTCGCACGCCCCCTGGTGGCCAAGCTCGATGGACGCCTCGTCGTCGCCGGCGGAATCGCCCTGACAATGATCGGCATCCTGCCCTTCACCTTCGCCGACCTCCACGGCGGCGAGCTTCTGCTGCTGGCCGGCCAACTTCTGCAGGGCATCGGTTTCGGTGCGGCCACGTACCCGGTCATGACCCTCGCCTTCGGCAGCCTCAGCCACGAGGAGACCCCCAGCGGCAGCGCGGCCTTCAGCGTCGTCCAGCGCGTCGGAGCGCCCTTCGGCGTCGCCGTCATCGCCGTCATCCTGCAGAACCACCTGAAAACCGCCCACACCCCGAGCCAAGTGCTTTCCGGGTTCGCCGACGCCTTCTGGTGGACCTTCGGCCTGGGCACCATCCCGCTCGCCCTCGCCTTCCTCATCCCCAGGAAGCACAACCAGGTGCGCAAAGAAGACACCGTGCTCGACGCGAACGAGCTCGGCCCCGCCGCCGAATGACGACCCCACTCACCAGCCCCATCAATCCGCGGAAGCCTTGAGCCGCCGCAAGGAGAGACGTTCATGCCCAAAGCACCGGCCCTCGTCGGCAAGCTCGCCGAAACTCTCATGGGCCGTCGAGCGCGCGTACTTCGCACCGAGCGGATCGCACCCGACTTCCTTGAACTCGAGTTCCGCGCCGACCCGCCGGCCGGCGGCTGGCAGCCCGGCCACGAGGTGCAGGTTCGCGCGACCCCGACACAAGGGCGCCGCTACAACGTCCGTACCGTCGACGCACCCGACCGCATCACCGTCCTCGCCGTTCTCCACGGCGACGGACCGGGTGCGCGATGGCTGCAGAGCCTTCACCCAGGAACGGAGACCACACTTCTGGCCAGCCGCTACGTGTCCATGAGACTGACCGGCACCCACCGGCTGCTCATCGGCGACGGCTCCGCACTCGGCACCCTCGACGCATACGCCACCGCCGGCCGGCACCCGTCGACCGTGGTGATCGAGGCCCCGTCAGCGTCGGTCGACCGGCTCCGCGGTAGGTGGCCCCACTACCGCTTCGTCCCCGCGTTCGCAGACGATCCCGGGGCGATGACCCGCGCCTGGCTCGATGAGACGCTCCGCCGCGAAGACCTCGCCGATGTCGATGGCGCACTTCTCCTCGGCCATGCCCAGTCCATCCAAGGCCAAAGGCAAGCACTCGTCGGCGCGGCGATCCTCGACCGAAACGCGATCACCACCAGGCCGTATTGGGCAACAGGAAAAACCGGACTCTAGGCGCGGCCGCAGCGTCGCACCCACCTCGGTGAACGGATCTGGCCCACATTCAGTGATCGAACTGGCTACATGGGGTGGGCGCGCCTGCCAATATGACGTCGGCGGTCATCACAGACTATTGATTTACTCTTGCCGCACCTAGCGTTCGTGCAGGTAGAGAGCATAGATCGCCGCGACGGCATCGTGATGCTCGGCACGTGCGCGGTAGGCCCGACGGCGACTTGTCCACGATGCGGAGCGAGGTCGGAGCGGGTTCACAGCCATTACCGGCGGCGTCTGGGGGACCTGCCGATCGGCGCGCAGCCGGTGATCGTCGAGCTGACCGTGCGCCGGTTCTTCTGCGACGGACCATGTCCTCTGCGCACGTTCGCCGAGCGGGTCGGGGTCCTGACCTCACGCTATGCCCGTCGCAGTATTCCGGCGGCTGGCCTGGTCACGCAGCTGGGGCTGATGTTGGCCGGTCGGTCGGCGGCCCGGATGGTTGCGGTGTTCGGTCTGCCGGTCGGGCGGAACACGCTGATCCGCGCGGTGCGGGCGCTTGCGGACCCACCGATCGGCGCGGTCGAAGTGCTCGGTGTTGACGACTTCGCCATCCGGCGCGGCCGGGTCTACGGCACGATCGGGCTGGACATGGCCGACCACCGGCCGATAGACCTGTTCGAGGGACGCGAGGCTGACGACCTGGCCGCACGGCTCGAAGCACACCCCGGCGTAGAGGTCGTGCCGTGACCGTGGCGGCGCCTACGCCGACGGCGCCCGGCGCGGCGCGCCGGAAGCGATCCAGGTCGCCGACCGGTTCCACTTGTGGAAGAACCTCGGCGAGCATGTGAAGAAGACCGTCACCGCACACTACGGCTGTCTGTGCCAGGCCTCGGACGACGTGCTGCGGGATGCGCGACAGGCGTGGGAGCAGCGGCCCGATGCCGAGCAGCTGGCCGCGGCCGCCGCCGCTCGGCGCATCGACGAAACGGTGATCGCCGGAGCGGATCGGGCGCACCTTCGCCGAGGTCCAGGAGCTGAAGGCCGCTGGGCTGGGCATCCGGCGGATCAAACGCGCGACCGGGCTGGCCAAGGGCACCATCGCGCGTTACCGCCATGCCGAGACCGTCGAGGAACTCCTGGTCGCCACACGCACCGGCAAGTCGAGCGTGCTGGACGAGTACAAGCCCTACATCCACGAGCGCTTCAACGCCGGCGTCACCAACATCAAGCAGATATGGACCGAGATCCACGAGATGGGCTGCTCTGCCGCCTACGGCACGCTGCGGGACTACATGAAGCCGTTCCGCCAGGTCGGTGTCGCGCCGCCGGGCAGGCCCGCAGCGCCGGAGGTCGGCGAGGCGACGACGTGGCTGCTGACCCGTCCCGACAATCTCGATGGGGACGAGGCGGTGAAACTCAAGTAGGTCAAGGCCGCGTGCCCGCACTTGGAGGCGACGGCGAAGATTGTCGGGCGGTTCGCCCACATGCTCACCGAGCTGGAAGGCGGCAAACTCGAAGCCTGGCTGGCCGACGTTGAGGCCAGCGGCCTGCCGCAGCTGAAGACGTTCGCCAACGGCATCCGCCACGACCGCGACGCCGTCATCAACGGACTTACCCTCGAACACAATTCCGGTGCTGTGGAAGGAGTCATGGACCGACTGAAGGTCTACAAACAGCAAATGTACGGCCGCGCGGACTTCGACCTACTCCGCAAACGGGTCCTGCTGAGCTCTTGACCAGTTCGATCACTGAATGTGGGGCAGATCCAGATCCGAATGAAACCGCCGCAGACAGGCGACGTGACCGTGCCGGAGGCCTGCTCCATGAATATCGGCAGGTCGTATAGGTTGTCGGCACCCTCAGCATACTGCACATGGCGCCGTGCAGCGCCGCGCCAGAGAACTGATTCGAGCGGCGCGACCGCATCCGGCAACCGGATGCGGTCGCGCCGCCGCGTGGCGCCGGCCGGCGCCACGCGTGAGGGTGTGCTGTCAGTGCCCTGCGTACATCGATATCGGTGCCGTGTCGGTGGGAATGATCGGATTCGGCACCGGATGGACGGGCGTGATCACCAGAAAGTCGTGGTGCATCGGGTCGCCGGTCCCGAATCCGAGCAGATCCAACTGGCCGTTGGCGACGGAGGTGGAGTAGTCGCCGTTGCTTTGCCGGAAGGCCACGCTGATGCTGTCCCCGATGTGTATTTTGACGTTCTTCACCTGGTCGGGGCTTATCGCGGTGACCGTGGCTTCGACCCCGAGCTTGGACAGGTCGGCCTGGAACTCGGCCGGGTTCACGGCCGCGCTGGCGTGGAAGACGATGTGCACACTGTTGTCGCCAACCACCTTGGTCAGGCTGTATGCCACGGTGCTGATCTGGTCGCCGGCGACGGTGTCGTCGCCGGGGGTGGTGCTCGTCGCGACCGCGTGGCCGGCGGCGGAGTGGCTTTCGTGGGTGGCGACGGCGGCGAACGCCCCGACGGCGGCCGCGGAGACGGCGACCGACGTGGCCACACGGACCGCCAGGCGGCGTGGCTGGTTGCGGCGGTTCATGGACGTCCAGCTGGTCATCAAGTGCTCCTCACGGAGGTGTCGGCGGCCGGGCAGGAAGTCACGGTCGGGGGGCACCGGGAGCATCTGGCGCAGGGCGCGCAGGTCGTCATCGGGGTTCCCGGTCATCGTGATCTCCTGTTCGTGGGCCGGACCGCATCGGTGCGGTCATCCGGTAGCTGTCTGTCTGGGCGGGCTGGGTTCCCGGTTTGGGCGAGAGTTTTTTCAGCGAGCTGGTCCAGGCGCCGCCGGGCCCGCGATAGGCGGGAGCGGACCGTGCCCACCGGCACGCCCAGCGCGGCGGCCGCGGCCGCGTAGTCCAGGCCGGCCCATACGCACAGCGACAGCACCTCGCGGTCGGTACGCCGCAGCCCGGCCAGGACCTGTTTGACCACGGCGATGCGTTCCTGGTCGTCCAGCCTCTCGACCATCTCGTCGGCCAGGTCGGGGACCAGTTCGGGCGTGGGGATCTTCTGCATGAGCCGGTGGTGGCGCCACGCCGCGCGCCGGCGCTGGTGCATGACGTTGGTGGCGATGCCCAGCAGCCAGGGCAGCAGGCTGCCACCGTGGGGGTCGGCCCTGCCGCGCAACCGCCACGCTTCCAGGAACGTCAGCGACGTGCAGTCCTCGGCGACCGACCAGTCGCCGCTCAACCGGAGGCAGTGGTTGTACACAGACCTGCCGTGTTTTCGGAACAGCTCGGCGAACGCGCCTTCGTCACCAGCCCGTATCCGGGCCCGGAATTCGTCGTCCATGCCATGGCCTGTCGTTTCGGCCGGGTGTGGTTCCCGTGATGTGCGTCACACCCGCGGTGGTCATCCGCAACAGATCATCAAACCCGGACACGGACCGCTGTGCCACGGTCGATGCCGCTCGACGGTGGCACAGCGGTCCGAAGCCGAATCGGGAACTCCGCCGTGATCCCTGTAGTACCTCTGAAACTTGGCCACTGGTATCGTGACCTGGGATTTTAGGAGGCTTTCTGGTACTCGTTGATCAGTCCTGCGAGGACTGTTTTGCGACGTATCCGCTGTGCGGGTATTGGAAACGGGACGACGTTTGGAGCATCGTCGGGGGTGCAGGTGGCGTTCGCCAAAGATGAGCATCCGGTCGGCGCGGACGGTGCGTACGAAGCGTTCGGCGATGGCGTTCATCCGCGGGGCCTGCGGCGCGGTGAGCAAGGTTTCGACGCCGATGGAGGCGAAGACGGCGTCGAACGCGGCGGTGAATTTGGCGTCGCGGTCACGGATGAGTCGGGTGAAACGGTGCCCCGTGTCTTGCAGGCCACCCAGGGTGCAGATGATGCTCAGTGAGTTCGCTACCCAGCCATCGCGCGCATCTTTGACCTGTGACGATGCACTCGCGCTGTGCCGATCACTGCACCGAGGAGCGTCGCTTGGGCCTGCGATTGCCCGGTTCGCCACGGTTTCGCGGGACCGCGCTACCTGCGAACTCACTGAGCATCATCTGCACCCGTGCCTCGTCCAGGCGGCCGGCTGCATGCAGTGCGTCCCCGAGGGCGGCCAGGGCGAGCCCTTCGAAGTACCTGCTGGAGACTTCGTCACGGGTGGCGATTTCCAGTGCCCGTGTGGCGTAAGCAACGCCGTCATCAGGGCGGTGGAGTTCCGTGGCAGTACCTGACATCTCCACCAGGACGCCGAACTGCTGGGCGACGTCGCTTCCGGCTTGGTGGGCGGCGAGGGCGGCCTCGAACGCGACCATAGCGGCTTCGCCGTAGCCGCGGGCCCGGGCCGTGCGACCCAGGCCCTCGGCAGGCAGGATGGCAAGCTGCTCGAGTCCATTGTGGTGGCACAGCGTGAGCGAGGTGTGGAACGCTTCGTCGGCCTGGTCGAGACGACCAGCGGCCAGGCACAGATAGCCGAGCAGATTCTGTACCCAGGCCTGACCGTGGACATCGTTCGACGTCTGGTACTGGTCGAGGGCTGTGCGGTAGTGCTCCGAGGCCTCGTCGTATTTGCCTCTCTGTTTGCAGGCCATCCCGTGAAAGGCCATGAGGGCGGCGTAGCCCGCAGGGTCGCCATCCCGTTCGGCGCAGGTCGTCCCCAGGCGAATCAACGTCAACCAGTCGTCGAAGTGGCCGATGTGGGCGTACGCGAAGCTCAGCGCCGCAACGACTTGCCATGCGAAGCGGTATTCGCCGTTGGAGTCGGCCAAGCTCACCACGGCTATCAAATCCGCGCGTTCGTTCTGGAACCACGACAGCGCGTCTCGGTAGGAGGCGAAGGCAGGCTGCGCGATTTCGGACTGCCGTACGTCCACCGTGACGTGAACCGCGCTTTGTTCGTAAGGCGCGATGGACCGTAGCTGCGCAGCGCATTCCAGATACCAATTCAGCAGGCGTCTGACTGCCGTGTGGCGTTCCTGCAGTGGTTCCTCGGCTGCCTTCTCGGCCGCGAAACCGTGCAGCAGATCGTGGGTACGGTAGCGGTCTGGTCCTACACGGCGTACGAGTGTGACGGCCTCCAGATCATCCAAAGCTTGGGCTACATCTCGGCGGATGAGCCCAGTTAACGCCACGGCAGCTCCGATGCTGAACTCCGGCGAGGGGAACCAACCCAGTCGGCGGAACACCTGCTGGGCCGTTTCGTCAAGATCGTCGTAAGACGCGCTGAATGCCTTTGACACGGCTATGTCTCCTGCGCTGAGCGTCCGCCATCGGGTCGTGGGGTCTCGGAGGGTGTCGACAAGATCCGGCAACGGAGTCAACGGCCGGTTTCTCGCCCGCTCGGAGAAGATGCGGATAGCCAGCGGTAGCGATCCACACAGCCTGGATGCTTCCTCGATACTGGAGCCGTCCGTCACGGCGCGCTCGCTGCCGACAATCGCTCTGATCATCGCGATCGCCTCAGCTGCTGGGAAGACGTCGATGCCGTACCGGACGACGCTCTCTTGGAGCCCGAGCCCGTCCATGAGGCTTCGAGACGTGACCACCACGCGAGACGTGCCGGCCCCTGGCAGTAGCGGCCGGACCTGCTCGGCCGCGACTGCGTTGTCCAGAACGATCAGGATCCGGCGTTCTGCTAGAACCGAACGGAACAGCGCCGAACGGGCGTCTAGAGAGTCTGGCAGTTCGCCTGCTGGAATGCCGACTGCGGGTAGGAACTCGCCGAGGATGGCATAGGGGTCACCTGGTGGCTGGGTTGTGAACCCGCCGAGGTTGGCGTAGAGGTGCCCGTCCGGAAAATGGCTCTTGACTCGGTGCGCCCACTTGATGGCCAAGGCTGTCTTGCCGACGCCGGCCGTTCCAGCGATCAGGCAGACAAGCTTGTCTGATTCTAGAAAGCCATTCAGTTTGGCGAGATCGCTCTTGCGATTTTGGAAGTCGCCAAGGTCTGCCGGGATAGCCAAGGGCCTTCGAGGCATGGCGTGGGTAACATGGTAGTGATTGATGGTGTCGCCGAACGACAGCGAACTGCCCTTGATGTCCCGTGCAGATGCTGTGCGGTGGTTCCGGCCGGATACCTCTGCGTGCGTTCCATGTGCGCCCTCGTGCACCACGTCCCCCTGTCGGCCGGTAGGGGCGAGTATATGAGAGTTCGTACGAACAACGGAACAGGGCAGGATGGTTTCGCGTGTCTGGGCGGCGGCGCACCTCGTGTCTGCCGTGACTGCGGCGGCCACCGTGACCAAGGCGGCCGTTGAAACTGCGCCCTGTGTCTGCCCATCGATCGATGCCGGGAGCAATCGCGACGGGTGGACTTGGCGTTTGTCAATCATCGGCCCGGGCGACGGTCTCTCAATGTTGACAATGCGGCCCTATGCGATGTCGAGTAGTCGAGCGAGGTGTGCGAGCTGCGACGCCGGGTCGGTCCGGCAAGCGCGGACTTGGGCTAGGACAAGGTCCCGGGCATCTGGGCTGTAGAGAATGGTCTCTCGGGACTCGGCGATGGAAGCGAGCAGCGCTGGGAGTACTCGTGCCCCGTCGCCGGCCTGGTGGTGGCTGCGTGCGACGTCGATGAAGTGCTGAGCGCGGCGATTGGTCGATGGAATCTCGCTGGGATCGAGGCTCGCGGCTCTATCGGTGGCCACGGTCGCGTTGCCGGTCTCGACATCCAGGACGACGCCATAGACCGCTACGTTCGCGTCGCTGAACTGTGTGTGTGGGTGCTGATATCCGTGGGGCAACCGTCCCGCGATCGTGGCTGCTTCATCCCAGTACCGCCATGCATCGGCAGGCTGGCGGGCGCGTGCCGCGCCAATCGCTGCGAACAGCATCAGAGAACCCCGCAATGCCGCCGAGCGTGGGGTCGTCGCGACTGGAAGGTGCTCTTTCGCGCACAGCGCGATTTCCGACGCTTCGCCCGGCTCACCGGCGGCGAGGGAGGTCATGGCGGAGGCCCACCCCGCGAGTGCCAACAGTTCGGGATCGTCGGCCTGGTCCGCGGCCAAGAGCGCGCGATCAGTACATCGCGTGGCGAGTGCCGGGGCGGTGACGCAGAATGCGAATCGTTGCGCTAGTAGATACACGTGTGTGAGCAGTTTGTGCGCTGCTCGCCGTTCGTTGTCCGGCGCCGAGCGGGCTAGCACGATCGAGTCAGTGAGAAGGTCGGGCAGCAGGGCACCAAGAGCCATGTATTGGGCTCGTGATACTCGCCATGCCGTCCACGCATGTTGAACGCGTTCCTGTAGCGACTCCACAGTGCACCGAGGGCCGTCGGCGGCCGGCGCGAGGACGGCCAGGCTCAATGCGAGGCGTACTTCAGCGACCGCAGGATGCTCGGGCACTCCGGTTGTGCGGAGAGGACGCAGGTCGAACCCGACAAGCATCGAGGCGTCGCTCATACCGAGTGCGTGTGCCAGGTTGCTCAAATTGGACAGCCGCTCAGCGCCCCGTCCCTCGACTTCAAGA
Organism: Catenulispora pinisilvae; assembly: GCF_015356865.1. GTDB lineage: Bacteria > Actinomycetota > Actinomycetes > Streptomycetales > Catenulisporaceae > Catenulispora > Catenulispora pinisilvae. The sequence goes on along the minus strand of NZ_JAAFZA010000052.1, from coordinate 37,190 downwards.
AGTCGGAGCCATTCCTCAGATCGACCGACGAGCTCGGCTAGTGCCCTGCGTGACATGCCGTGTCTTTGCCGGTGCCAACTCACTCGTTCGCCAGTCGTGAGTGGGTCAGCGCTACGCTTTTCGGACGACGGCATCGGACACCACCCGGGGCATGGATAACGGTAAGTGGTACCGATGTTACGATGCGCGACGTCCGCCCCGGAACCCTCGTGCCCTGTTTTTCTTTACGGCCGTGCGGTTGGAAGGATACTGTCTTGCTCGAAAAGCCCGTTCTCTACGCCATCGGTTGTGGTGGCTACCCGTCGGAGTTCATGCCGGAGCTCGTACGGCACGCACAGGGTGAGGGATGGGACGTCTGTGTGATCGGGACCCGTATGGGGATGCGGTTTCTTGATACCGAGTTGCTCCGAGAGCTAACCGGATATCCCGTTCGTGACGACTATAAGAATCCTAATGAACCTGACGTCCTGCCGGATGCGGATGCGTTCGTGGTAGCGCCCGCGACATTCAACACCGTCAACAAAGTAGCCGGCGGTATCTCTGACAACTTGGCCCTTGGCCTGGTCAATGAAGCAATCGGCATGGGGAAGCCTGTCATCCTGGCACCTTGGCCGAACCAGGAGCTGGTCAAGCATCCGGCGTTTCCTCGAAGCGTCGAGCTGCTTGCGGAGGCCGGCGTACGCTTCGTGCTCGACCGGGCTGCCCTTCCACTTCCTGCATCAGGCAGGCCGGGGGCTGCCACGTTCCCGTGGGCTCAGGTCTATTCCGCGCTCGCGGTCGCGAGGGACGAGGTCCTGTCGAGTCGCTGAACGTGCTCCCGGCCGACCCGTGCGACATCACGTTCGATGGTCGGCCGGGCTTGAGCCTCTTCATGCGATCGGGTGAAATCTCAGCGTGCTTCCTTGAAGCAGCGCGGTTAGCTGCGACTAAAGGTGCTTGGCGGGTAGTATCTTCGGCAGCTGAGAAAGAAGATACCCCGGCCGGTGCTACCAACACCGCCGGGGCGTGGCACCAGGAGTAAAGGGCTCCCGAATGCGTATCCATCGTAGCGCGCGAGTGCGCTTTTTCACGACGTTGGGCAACGAAGTCCTTCGAGACAGCCGCTTGAGCTTCTGTGCTCGCGGCATCCTCGCCTACCTGCTCTCGCAACCTGACGGGAAGCGCGACGACATCCGGACGTTGGCGGAACGGACACCGGAGGGACGGGAGCGCGTAGCTTCTGCGATGCGGGAGTTGGAGAGGCATGGCTATCTCAAGAGGACGAAGAAGCGTACGTCCGAAGGGCACATCTACACCGAGGTAGAGGTGTTCGACGGTCCAGGCGGGCCGTCGTCCCAGCTCAGCCCGGAGACCGAGCTTCCGGCCTCCGGTGGGCCGACTACCGGTCCAGACGGCGATCAACCCGTGAAAGATCGGGGGAAAGAACCCACCCACCCGGCGCCTTCTGCGGAGGACGGAGAAGACGGGCGGGAGGGGGAATGCGACGAGGAGACGAGAGCGAGCGTCGAGCTGCTTGCCCGCGTGGCACGTACGGAGCCGCAGCTGTCGGTGGGGCGGGCCGACGTGGTGCGCCTCGCGCCGCTGGTGACGGAGTGGCGGCGGCGTGGTGCCTCAGAGCTTCACGTCGTGGGCTCGCTGACGTCTGGCCTGCCGCGGGCCGGGGTGTATCACCCGGCGCGGTTCATCGAGACGCGGCTGATCGCGAAGATGCCAGTGGAGCGGTGCGCCGCACCGGAGCAGTTGGAGTGCGGCGGGTGCGGCATTCCTGTTCCTGCTGCTGGCCTTTGCCGATCCTGCCGGGAAGCTCGGCCGACGGAGGTCGGGGCTGCAACGGAAGATCACGTGCTCGCCCGAGGTGTGGCGATGGCCCGTGCCGCCCTGCGTGGCCTGTCGCTGGACGTCGGGAAGCCCGCCTTGGCATGAGCCTCACTGCCCGGGCCTGGGCCCGCGTTGTGGGTTCGGCGGGATCCGGGGCGGGGGCTGCCCGTCGGGGTTTGGCGTGTGCTTCGGTGCCTCAGATCTGCGGACTCTGGGCGCCGGTTGCTGACTTGTATGGACCGGCTGAGTGCGGTGCAGCTTTGCCCGACCGCGAGCACTCGGAGGCCTCGGACCCCGTCGTCCGGCGGGGTCGGACTCTGGAACGTCCAGGTGCCCATTCTCGGCCAGGATGGCTGCGAGTTGGTGGAGGTAGACGGGCTGATCTGCGTCGACAGAGGGCTCGCGTACGTCGCCGAGCCAGTCTTGGCCGAGTCGTTTGGCGAGTTCGACGCCGATGCGGTTCTGCTCTTCGACGCCCAGGGTCCGGTAGTGGTCAGCCGCCAGCCTCCCCCAGGCCGGATTGGCATCCGGGCGCGCCCCGCGTAGCGCCAGGAGGGATGCGGCGGCCACCCAGTAGGCGCGGTGGCCGACCCGTCCGCTCTCGGGGTATGGACCGAGGGGGTGGTCTGGGTCGTCGTCGGCGACTCGGTACTGGTCGCGGTAGGCGGCTATGACGGCGAGGTGACTTAGCCAGACCTCGCGGCTGGCCGGATCGGTGGGTTCCGCGGTGAGGCACGCGGTCCACGCTGGTCTTTCGGATGCGGTCGTCTGTGCTAGCTGGCCAACGCGACGACGGATCAGCTCGGCCCGGGTGTCCAGGTATGGCTGCCACTGTAGGTCGGCACCGCGCCGTATGGTGCGCAGCCAAGGAGGAAGAAGCGGATCCTCGGCGCGATGAGCAGCGACCTGCAACCGCGCAGCCAACGACGCCAGCGTGATCCGACCTGGTCGGGTCTCGGCGGACTCAAGGGCGTCGGCGAGAGCAGCGGCGGGTTCAGTGCCGGCCTGTTCCAACTGCGTCAGCGCACGCGTGATTCGTCGCCATATAGAGCGCGAATTGTTGCTCGTGCCAGCGGTTTGCGCGTCAAGGTAGTGGTGGACGGCGAGGGCGACAGCCTGGCAGACCGAGGTCCCAGCGCGGAACGTTCTCTGATCGATCACGGCGTCGAGCGACGTGGTGGGGTCGAGCCCGAGGGCGTCCGCGCGCCGCAGGGCAAGTACCAGCGTCGGCCACGCGGCGTCCTCGCGAGCCTGGTTTGCACGGACGGATCCAAGCACCGCGCTCACTGCGTCCTCGTAGAACTGCTCGTGGTCGTCATAAGAGTGGGCTCGCGGGACAGAGACGGTCGACGAGCGGGTTGGCCCGGCGTCAGCCGCCAACGTGGGGGCGAGCTCGCCCAGCAACAAGCGGTAGCGAATCTCGTCGGCGGCGTCGGCCACCGGTGTCGGCTCCGCATCTATCACTCGGCGCAGACGCCACGAGATGACTTGAGCCAGGGACTCCGCAGTGTGCAGCTCGCGGCGGCGCACCGTGGTGTTGAGGAGAGCTGGAACGTCCCATCCCGCAGCATCGGCGTCGCGCAGAGCTCGCAGCACGGCGTGCCATGCCGAGTCGCTGGTGATCTCCTCGGCAACGTCGGGCAGTACTCTCTCGACCATCTGCCGGTAGTGGGCGTCGGTGGCCACGTCGAGCGCGTGGTCGTACCGGGGCACGAGGCTGGACAGAGATTCGGCTTCGGCGAACGAGGTCCGGATCTGCTCGGTCGCGGAGAGCTCCGCGGTTTCGCGGGCGACCACATGCTCGAGGATTTCGCGAGCGGCATAGGCGTCCTGGTCGAACTTCACAGCGTCCACGTGTTCGTCCTCATCCAGGCTCGCGAGCTCGTGGGTGGCGACGTACAAGACCGTCCCTTGGCGGGCGCGGGAGACGATGACGTAGAAGTTCTCCCGTCCCATCTCTTCGGTGATGAGAGCGTGGCAGGCGTCCACGGTTGAGCCCTGGGCGCGGTGTGCGGTGGTGGCGTAGAGCAGTTCGACGTTGGTTGCGACGTACCCCGGCGGGAGCAGCACCTGGCCGCGATGCTCCAAGTGCTGGACGGTCAAGGCGCCGTTTTCGTGGCGCTCGACTACCTCCCAGGCATCGCCGTTCTTCACGAAGTCGCGCACCCCGGAGCGGAGCCGCCGGTCGTTGTCCCGGGTGACGATGAGGTCCCGGGCCCCTGCGAGGTTGCCGTCGTGGAGACGCACGCCTTCGGCCTCGACCTGCCTCGCGGCGACTCGATCGGCTCGCGCTCGGGCGCACAGCTCGGCGACGTTCGCGTTGGACGTGGCGACCATCAGTGCTTTGCGCCCGGCCAGCATGTCCGCTTTCCAGCCTGCGTACGCCTGCTCGGTCATGCCCTGGCGGGAGCCGTGCCGAATCCGTCCCGCGTCCTGATAGAAGTCGAGCCCGGCCGCGTCGCCGACGCGGATCTTGAGTGTTGCCTCGGCCTCGATCGGGTCGGCGAAGCGGTAGAGCGTGGACAGCTCCACAGCCCCGCACTCGTTGGCTATGAGCCTCAGCGCGCCACCCGACTCCACGGCACCGAGCTGGCGGTAGTCGCCCAACAGGCGCACGACCGCACCGCGTTCGGCCGCGATGGTCACGAGCCGATCGAGGTTCATAGTGCCGGCCATGCCGGCCTCGTCGACCAAGACGACGTCGCCCGGGTTCAGGGCGAAGAACCCGACCTCACGCGGCACGTTCTGCCCTCGTGCTAACGCTTCGGCGTGTGGCCCCTTAGTCCATTCCCACAGGAACTTGTGCAGGTTCTCGGCATCGGCCCCCAAGTCCGCGGCCAGCACGCTTGCCGCGGACGCGGAGGTGGCCAGCGGCACGAGTCGCTTCTCGCCAGCATCGATCACCTCCGACAGGGCCTTCATAGCCGTGGTCTTGCCGGCTCCGCCCGGGCCGATTCCCGCCATTAGAAGTCGTCCGTCGCACGCAAATGCCTTCACCAGCGCACGCTGGCCTGGGTCGAGACTTTCGCCGGCCCGGTGTTCACGGTCGGCCACCACCAAGTCGGTGGTCTGCCCGTCCACCGCGACCGCTGTCTGATACTTGGCGGCCTCGATCAGCCGGGCCTCGGCGTCCAACACGGCTTGGCTGGTGTATCGCTCGGCGCCGTGTTGCGTGAACACCGACGATCCGTCCGAGCGGCGCAGTGCGGTCGGCTCGGCCACCGATTCCGGCGGTTCGGTGGAGATCGACCACGTGGACAGCGCCGCGTCCACGATCGCCGAGACCGCACTCTCCTGCTCAGTCGGAGTCGTGAACCGCGTTCCTCGGAGTTCTCGTTGCGCCTGCGCCAGGACGCTCCAGCGGGTCCATGTCGCGTGCTGTTCCTGTACTTCGGCCACGACTCGGCTGGTAAGTTCTGCGACGTCCAGCTGGGCGCAGTTGATCGGCTTCGACTTGCGCCTGCCGCCTATGGGGACGATCGCCGTCACCTTGGTGAGGGCCTTCGAACCGAAGGTCTCTGCCAGGTCGGCGCGCCACTCATCTCGCATCTTTGACCACGCTCGCGGAGGCTTCTTGCCATTGCGGGTCGCCAACGTCGCTTGTTGGGCGAGCTCGTGAGCCGCTGGCAGCGACGGATCACGCCCATGCGTGGCGCGAAACTCGTCCACCAGCCGCTTGTACTCTGCCTCGATGTCGGAGCGCCGGCGGGTGAAGTGCGACAGTACTCTCGACGGGAAGTCCTTGATCTCGCGCACCGGCTCGCGCTTGTCCAGGGTGTCTGGTCGGGGCTCGAATTCGAGCCCGAGGCGGGCGTGTAGTTCGTTTTCCAGCACCGTGTTGTAGAGCTCGGAGGCAGCCACAGTGATGCGGTAGAAGCTGCGGGCGTCGAGTGCCTGCCACTTTCCGTTGGTCCCCAAGACTTTGCTGGAAACCGCGACATGGGAGTGGAGGTTCGGCTCGCCCAACCGGTTGTCCGCATGGTCGAAAACGGCGGCGATCAGGCCGTGAGTCTCGATCTGGGCCTGGCCCGAGGAGCCCGTGCGGGTGAGCGCGGCATTCTCTTCCAGCAGCTTCAGTGCGGTGTCTCGGGCGGCGTAGTGGGACTGCTCGATCGCGTCGCGTACCCATGGGCGCGGATCGAGACCCCAGAGCCGGGAGACCGAAGAAACCGGGGTGAACACGAGGTCGAAGCCAGCCACGGCCCGCCGCTGGCGTCGCGCCTCCTCCCGACGGATCTTCTTCTCCTCCGCTGCGGTTGGGGCACGGCCGACCTCGGTGCGGATCGTCTCCAACCGGCCTGATACTCGCTCGTCGAACGGCTCAAGATGCTTGTAGTCGGGGAACGGGCGGCCGAGGCGTGCTGCCTTCAGCGCCAGCTGGTTGACCTTCTCCAGCTGTCCTTCCGACATGCCGGCTTCGACGTGCTCGCGCTGGTAGTCGGCGATGATGTTCGCGGCGTTCGGGTGCAAACCCTGACCGAACAGGGCCGTCATCTGCTGCTCGGACACCTGCCCGGCCAACCCCAAGTCGGTCAGTCCCGAACCCATCCAGATCCCCGGTGGATTGCCGGTCTCGGTGTAATACCTCGCTGCGGCCTTGCCCCGTTCAGGACTGGTGTCTCCTGCGGCTACCTGCCTGGTCAGGTAGGTGTAGCCGTCGCCAGCGGTGATCTTGTGGATCGTCATCACGACCGAATCACCGTCCTTCGCGAGCGGCTGCGTCAGCTCGTCACGCGCAGCGAACCCATGCTCAGATTGTCTGCAAAAGGTGTGTTAGCAGAAATATAGGGCATTCTGTTCACGTGGGCTAACGCCGCGATGTCTATGCACTGGTTAGAGATAGTTTGCACGTGATCTTGCGCAGGTCAGATTGATCTTGCGCCAACGGTGTGGGATCGCATGGCCGAGGCAGGGGGTCGGCTGACGACTTCCGCCATGAGCTCGGCGGGGTACGTGCCGAGGCAGACTCCCCGTCTCGAACCGGGCGGCTTTCGGGCGCACATTTGTGCGGCGCTTGATCTGATGAACCACGAGCCGGGCACTTCAGTCCGGAGCTGTCCTGTCAGGTTTGTCAGGGCGGGTCGAAGAGACGCGCCGAAGGACCGAGTAGTCTCGACCGCACCATGGCGAAGAAGCCCTCCCCGCTCCGGAACCGGCTGGCGCGGCATCAGGCCGACCGGCACTCTAGCGTGTACACCGCGCTGCTGGCCCCGACCGTCGAAGACCGGTCGCTCTTCGACGTCGCCTGGGACGCCCTGAGGCGATCCGATCTATTCGACATCGCCAACGCCGATGCCCTAGCCGAGCGGTTCACCTGGCTACCCGCCTTCGACTCGACCGCCGCCACCGGCTGGATCGCCGGAATCCTCAGCGGCTCGCTGGCCTACCCGGCAGCCACCGACCCGCTGTCCGATCCCAAGCTGTGCGCTCTTGAGGCCGACGTGATCGCGGCGCTCGGGCCGGAGGCGCGGTGGCACGCCAACGGCGACCATCCGCTGCCCGGCTTCGTCCCTGCCGGGAAGTCGCAGGGTTGGCGGCCGATCACCACAGCGACCTTCGATCGCGCGGTCGTCGCACGGGGGAGCGGAGTCGATCTCGTGCTGGCGTGCACGGACGAGGACTGAACGACGCGGTCACAGTGCCGTCGGCAGACCAGCCCCGCATGCGCGGGGACCGCGACTGGGTCTGGAGGCTCCAGGCGTGCGTGCCGGGACCAGCCCCGTATGCGCGGGGACCGCACTGCCTGACCTGCCGACCTACCTGAACGCAGTGCAGCAATCCTTGGGTTTGAAAGAATCCGACATAAATGTCATTCGGGCCATTCCGCGCCCTCCTGAACCTTGCGCCGTTGAGCCGCCTTACACCAAGCGGTCTTGGTGGTTGACGGTGCTGCGGTGGGTAGTTCCGCACCCTCGCGGATGAGTGTATGCCGTTGCGGTCGAGGGCTTGGAAGGCGAGTCTATTGACGACGACGCCCACCACTGAATGTCTCCACGCTGCGGGGGGGAGGATGGCCAGAGGACGGGTTCGAGCTTTCGATGCGGCCCGCTGGGCGGACCCCGGCCGGGGCTACCGGGCCGCGTTCGACCTGTGGCGGGGGCCGTTCCTGGCCGACGTGGTCGCCGAGGGCTGGCTGGCCGACGAGGCCAGCCGGTTCGACGAGCTGCGCTGCCGTACCGCCGAGGGCTGGATCGGTGCCGAGCTGCGGCTGGGCCGCCAGGACGAGGTGATCCCTGTGGACGATCGCGTAATTCCCGAGGCTCACGATCACGTAATTCCCTGGGCGTCCAAGGGATCTAGGCTTGCGGGGAGGCCGCGGTGAGGCGTTCGGTGAGGTGGTTCGCGAAGAGCTGGTACTCCGCTGCGATGGGGATCGTCGCGTCGTTCCCGTAGGCGGCCAATCCGTCGGCGAGACGGTCACGGGCCTCTTGGAGCTCACCACGGAGCAGGTGCAGGGCCGGGATGAGCAGGTTCTTGCGGTCGGGGTTGGCGACGAAATGCGTCGTGCGCAGTGCCGCCAGCAGGGCGTCGGAATCGGCGTAGCGGCGCGCGAACGGCAAACCGTAGGCATCGACCAGGTCTCGAAGGCGGCCGGCCGCCGGCTCAGCTTGCTCTGAGGTGGCGATTTCGAGCTGCAGGAAACGGTTCTCCGGCGTGAGGTAACCGACCGGGCGGCTCAAGGTGCCGGTGGTGGGCGGGGTCCCGAGGAGTTCGGCGACGAGTTGTTCCAGCGGCTCGTAGTGCAGGCCGACGACCGGGTTCACCTGCAGCGGCAGTGCTCGGGTGGCCTTGTTCAGTCCGAGCCAGGCATGGAAGCCGTCGCCGAGATCCAGGGTGTAGATGTCGCCGCTGCGTTTGCGCCATCCGGCCGCGGTCATCCGGTCTTTGGCTGCGGCACGGAAGGCGCTGATCAGGTCACGCATCATCGGGCCAGAGTATGCGGCGCCCGATGATCGCCCGTGACCGGTTGCCCTACTTGATCGTGGGCTCCTCCGCCTTGGCGGCGGGGTTCTTCGGTCGCTTGTTCGGCCGGTAGCTGGGGCCGTTCATGATGACCTGGTGACTGGTGTTGATCAGTCTGTCCAGGAGTGACTCGGCGACGACCGGGTTCGGGAACAGCGGATACCAGTCGGATGGTGCCCTGTTGCTCGTGACGATCAGGCTCCTGCCCTGGCGTTCGCTGACCAGCTCGTAGAGGTCGTCGGCCTGGGGCGCGGTCATCTGGCGCATCGCGAAGTCGTCGAGGATGAGCACGTCGGGACGGACCAGCTCACGGACCCGCTTATCCCAGGTGCGGTCGGCATGCCCGCCGGCCAGGTCGGCCAGGACGCGGCTGGTCTTCGCGAACCGGACGTTCGCGCCCTGGCGGACGGCCAGGTGCCCGAGTCCCTGGGCGACGTGCGTCTTCCCGACGCCGACCGGCCCGAACAGGATGACGGACTCTCCGGCATGCAGCCAGCGCAGCGCCGACAGGTCGCGGATCTGGGCGGCGGGCAGTTTGGAGGAGGCCGTGAAATCGAACTCCTCCAGCGTGACCTGCTGCTCGAACCGGGCTCGTTGCAGACGGCGCTGGAAGGCGACCGTCTCCCGACGGGTGATCTCGTCCTGGCAGAGGACCTGGAGGAACTCCAGGTGGCCGAGCTCGCCGCCGTGGGCCTGCATCAGCCGGGCGTCCAGAGTGTCCAGCATGCCGGACAGACGCAGGGCCTTGAGGGATTCGCGCAGGGCGTTGTTGACCGGGTTCATCGGGCACCGCCTTCGTCGTCGTCGGGGACCTCGGGGTGAGCGGCGTCGTTCGTCGGGTCCGGTGCCGCGGCGGCCGCGAACAGTCCGGCCGGGCCGTGCAGGAACGCCGCGGCCCCGGCGTCCCCGGTCTCCGGTTCCGGTTCGGTCTCGGTGCCGGCGATCAGGATTCCCTTGACGGTGCGATACGACGGGTCGCCGACGGCGATGGCCTTGGCGCAGGCGGCCTCCAGGCGCTGGTCACCGTACTTCTTGCGCAGGCCGACCACGCCTTGGGCGGCGCGCAGCCGGTAGAGGGCGTTGACCTCCAGCAGCCCGTCGATGACGTGGCCGCAGGCCTCGCCGACCGCGGCGGCCTGGGTGCGGCACCAGACCGGGGTCCGCATCTGGAAGGCGATCTTCTCCGGCGGGTAGTCGTTCTTGTCGGTGCGTTTGCCCTGCTCAAGTGCGGTGTGGGTCTTGACCATGTCGCCGTCCAGAAACACCTGGACCATCGTGGCCGTCGAGCGGACGTCGACGCGGCGGCCGATCAGCGCCCACGGCACCGAATACAGGGTGCGGCCCACGCGGATGTGGATGTCCGGGCCCACGACGGCGGTCGACCAGCGGGCCAGCGTGAACGGCGTCTCCGGCAGCGGCAGCAGCGTCTCGGCCTCGACGGCGGCGAACACCTGGGCCGGACCCGCTCCGCCCAGCGGCCGGCACTGCCGGCGCCCGGCCACTACTTGGGCCCACTCGATCGCCTCGGCCTGCATGTGCTCCAGCGAGACGAACTCCCGCCCGGCCCAGAAGGAGTCCCTGATATAAGGCATTTGACGTTCGACTCTTGGCTTGTCCTTGGGATGCAGAGCCCGAGCGGGATCCACCAGGGTCCCGTAGTGCCTGGCCAGCTCCGCATACGCCTTGTTGATCTTCGGGTCGTAGAGGTCGGGCTTGTCCACGCCGGTCTTCAGGTTGTCCGGCACCAGCCGGCGCGGGACACCGCCGAAGTAGTCGAACGCGGCGACGTGCGACTCGGTCCAGGAGTGCTGGTCCATGCTGACCACCGGACGGACGAACATGTGCCGCGAGCACGGCAGCACCATCACGAACGCCCAGATCCGGTGGCGCTTGCCGGAGCGCGGGTTCGTCCACTGGCCGAGGAACCCGTAGTCGATCTGCGCTTCCGAGCCCGGCTCGACCTCATCGAGCAGCACGGTGACCCGTGAGCGCTCCGACTGCTCGGGCATCGTGGCCCGCACCCAGCGCCGGAACGTCGCGACCGACGCCGTCAGACCGTGCTCGTCCCGCAGCCGCTGATGGATCGTGGACATGTTCACCGTCCCCAGCAGCTCTTTGACGAACTCCCGGTGCGGGTCGATCTCACCCCAGGTGATCTGCCGCAGCCGCCGGTCGCTCATCTCCGGGAACCAGCTCTTGATCAGCTTGGACCAGTCCTCCTCGCTCATCGGCGGCCCGCCCGGCACGGTCCCGGACCGCTCGGCCGGCACGAGGTACTTCCTGACGGTCTTCGCATCCACACCCAGCGACATCGCCACTTCCGTCTTCGAGCGGCCCGCATACCAGTGAACGAAGATCTCCATGATGTCGACCACAGTGGACGTCCTCCTTCCCATCCAGCTGCCCATCGGTCCGTCGAACCGTGAGTGCAGGGGGATGAAGAACGCGTACTTCGCGACCCCGTCCCTCCCGACCCGAGGCCGTGCTACCTAGGGGACCGAAGAACGAGCGCTACGAAGTATGACAAACCACTGAAACCACCCGCAGGCGGGAACGCAGCCCGTCGAAGACCGATAGACGTCAGACCTCGACCCCGCAGGGACGAACGACGCCGACCTGGGGAATTACGTGATCGCGATCATGAGATCGTGCGGATTTTCGTGATCGCCCACACTCGCGGCCTTCCTCATCCAGGAGGGGCTGTGGCCGCAGGCCGCCGCCCTGCACGGCGCCGCGGCACAGGCCGCGCACCGCGGCGGCGACCGCCGGGGCGAGGCCGACGCCCTCTGGGACCTGGGCCGTGTCTGCCACATGATGGGCGATTACTCGGCCGCGACCGATCTCTATGAGCGGTCGCTGACGATCTACCGGGACCTCGGTGACCACCAGGGCGAGGCCAACGCCCTCAACAACATGGCCCGGGCACGGTTCCACACCGGCGACTTCCCGGGCGCGGCTGGCATGCACGAGCAGGCCCTGGCACTGTTCGAGCGACTCGGCGACCGCCGCGGCCAGGCCAGCGCGGTCTTCGAGATCGGCCGCGTCCACCGCATGCGCGGCGAGTACCCGGCCGCGGCCGGCATGCACGACCGCGCGCTGGCGATCTACCTGGAGCTCGGCGACGGCCTGGGCGAGGCCAACACCCTCAACGACATGGCCCGCGCACACCATACGATCGGCGACCTCCCGGCGGCGGCCCGGCTGCACGAGCGGGCCCTGGCGATCTTCCAGGAGATCGGCAACCGCCACGGCGAGGCCAGTGCCCTGTCCGGCTTGGGGCCATCAGCCTGGCGGCCGAGGACTACCCGGCCGCCGCCGACCTCCACGAACAGGTCCTGGCGCTGTGCCGGGAGCTCGGCACCCCGCACGGCGAGGCGATCGCCCTCTACGACCTGGGCCGCCTCCGCCTGGCCACTGGCGACACGGCGGCCGCGGCCGACCTCCACGAACAGTCGCTGGCCCTCATCCGAGTGGTGGGGGACCGGCAGGGCGAGGCGGAGATCCTCAACAGCCTCGCCGGCATCCTCGCGGGCACCGCGAGACCGCACGAGGCGCTGCCCCTGTACCGCCAGGCGCTCCGACTCGCCCGTGAGGTCCGCAGCTTCATCTACGAGGCGCAGGCCCCCGAGGGCGCAGCCCGCTGCGAGATCCGTGCCGGCGCCGGCCCCGCCGCACTGGCCGGGTTCCGGGAGGCGATCGCCATCTACCGCCGCATCGGCGCTCCGGAGGAGGAGGCGGCCAGGGTCTACCTGGCCGAGGCGGAGACGGCGTGAGGCTGCGTGCACGGGGGCGCAGCAACTTGGCGTCGCCGCCGTGCATCGAGGCCAGATCAAGGCCTTGGAACCAGACCAAGCCAAGGCCGCGTCGAGCAGATGTTTTCGATGGCCAGCGGCCCACCGGTACCGTGACCGCGACCAGCACCTCGGTGACGGTGTTCGCCGCAGCCAGGATCCTGCCGATCGTCGGCATCGACTCGGTTGCCATGACGGCCGACGCGACCGCCAGGCCTGAAACCGCTGTACTCAGCCTGTAGCGGCGAAGAAGGGGGAACGGGAAGGAGAGCACCGGTTGTGAGCACGCTGTTGGCTGTAGTCCGGTTCGTTCGGGCCTTGGCGTCGGCGGTGGGGACAGTGGCACTACTTCGGTCGGCCGTTGCCGGACCACCTGCCCGGATACCGCGACGTCACGGCGTGGCGTCGATTGGTATCTGTTGTTCCCCAACCCCGTCGTCGCCGAGTCCCTCCTGGACAGAGTGATCAACAACAGTCATCAGGTCATCATGAACGGCCCCAGCTGCCGGCCGAACAAGCGCTCCAAGAGCGCGATCAGGGAAGGCTCGCCCAAGGCCAGTTAGACACGCCGCATCGATGCTCTCGTCGGCACACTACCCGACGAGAGCTCTCACTCAACGACTTGAGCCTCCGGTCCGCCGACCAGCTCGAAGTCGACCATGAACTTGCCGTGCTCGGCAGGGACGACGCGATAGCTGAAACGGCGACCAGGCAGCGTCTCAATGCCGACCTTGAACTTCCGAGCGAGGACGTCGGCAAGCTCGCGATGCTTGTCGTTCGGATCGTCAACGGCATGGGCATGCGCGAAGGCCCTCCGCACTGCGGTGACGACGTACTCAACCCGGCGGCCATCGCTGAGATCCGGCTCATAGCCGTCGTGGTCACAGCTCACCACCTGAGCAAGAACCTCACCCGGACTGGCGTTCGGACGATCGCTCATAGGCCGCCATGCTAGCCGGGGCCGGCCCATTACGTGACGCGAGCCCAGGAGAATAACGAGACGGTTCACAGCCAGCGGGCTACCCGTTCGCCTGCGAATGTGGTGAGCGCGGATGTCACAGTCTGGTCGAGTTGCCTCTGGACGACTTCGCCACCGTTGCTGCCGTGCTTGCGCCAGGCCACTGACGAAGCGTTTCGCGGCGAACATACGAGGCGGCTCGTCGCCGTTGGTTGACGATCACGCATTGAGTGGTTTGATCAACTCCACGTCGATCGGCGCTATGCTGCATTCGATCTTGCCCGGGTCACGGTGACCTTGCATCAAGGGGTGGGGTTGCCGGTCATGTCGCGCGTGTTGAGCGTCGTGCCTGGAAGAGTTACGAGCTCTCCGGCGGTGGGGTTCGAGGTCGGATACATCGAGCCGTCAGGTGAGGAACTGCGTCGGCCGCTGGCTGACGCGTGGGCGGTGTGGTTCGAGAATGCGGTGCCGGTTCGCGAGTTCAAGTCCTATAGACCGTCCGGCACAGGGTTTCGCGGGCTACGGATCGCTGCCCCGCTTGTCGCCTACATCAGAAGAGCTCGGGTCCGGACTGCCCTCACCCAATCGAGCGAAGTGCAGAGAACGTACTGGTAGCTGCGGCGAGGTTGACCTGTCTCAGACGAGTTCGATCTCGATGGCCAGGACGCCGAGGGCTTCCTTCTCCGGGCCGTAGATCCGGCGGATGTTGGCGAGTTGTTGCTCGCGCGGGCTGTCAGGGTTGACCCGCGCCGGGCCCTCGGTGTCGAGCATCTGCTCGAAGGAGGTGTAGCGGGCGACGCGCTTGACGCGCGTCAGGGCGTCGTCGGTGCCGCAGATGAAGCGGATGTGGTCGCCGGCGGCCAGGCTGCGCAGGTTGGGGTACTGGACCCGGACCTCGATGGTCTTGCGGCCGGATGCGACCAGGTCGAAGTAGCGGCGGTAAAGGTTCATCTCGCGGGCGCGCACGCCGGTCTCGGTGTCGGGGCGGGCGTTCATTAGGCGGTCGATCTCCAGGGTCGTGTATGAGCGGTAGAAGTGTTTGGGGTCCGACAGCATGCGACCCACCAGCCAGACCATCGCGTCGACGTAGTCGTCCACGGCGCCGGTCCAGGCGGTCGCGTCCAGCATCCAGGGCCGGGCGCCGGGCGGGGGAGCCATCCGGCCTTCCCGAATGAGGGACTTGGACAGTTTGGCACCGGTGTCAGTCAGCACCATGGGGGTGAATACGCGCGGCGGCGGGGTGAGGCCGGGCAGTTGGGTGAAGGCTTCGTCGACGAGTTGGCAACCGAACGCCCAGTCGCCACCTTTGATCATCACAGATAGCGTCACAGCGTCGCGGGCTGCCACACGCTCCTTGACGAGGTTCCGGTACAGGGTGGCCAGGTCCAGGTAGGCATGGCTGTCCGGGGTGATCGTGACCTTGTAGTCGCCGTGGTCGATGCAGACCGCTGCGAAATCGGCGCCGCCGGAGCCGGCGGTAACCAGACGGGTGCGCTCGGCCCGTTTCTCGGCCCATCCGCACGCGGGGCATGGGAAGCGTAGGTGGACCTGGCCGTGGGAGGGTGCCAGCGGCCAACGGATTGTCTCTAGATGACCTAGGGTCGCCAGGAACTCGTACCGGAACACCGGGTCGGCTTGCTGGGCGGTGTAGGTCTCGACCTCATAGTCGACGCCGGTGGCGTCGGCCAGGGAGTCGAAGAAGGCCCGGTAGTACTGCTCGATCAAGCCGTCGACGGCAGGTACGCCCAGCGCGTGGTGGTAGGTCTGCTGGTAGGCGTGGTGTGTCTCGGGGTCTAGCACGACGTCGTAGGGGGCGTTGTCCAGAGCGCCGAAGCGGACTATCGCGTCGACGTTGAAGGTGCGCTTGGCGGCCTTGGCCAGCAGGAATGCGGCTGTCTGCACCAAAGAGGTACCCAGGTGCGGGGCGCCGTTGATCTGGGTGCCGACGCAGAACGCGACGCGCTCGGGCCGGGATGCCTGTAGGCGGGGCCGGATCATGTCGATGCTGCGCAGCATCGCGTTGGCCAGGACGTTGTTCGGGCTGACGATCTCCACGGTCTGTTCGAGGGCCATGAGAGCGTTCTCCTACGCTGCTAGGCGGTGGGCGCGGACACGTTGGCGAGGATCTGCTCGACGCGCTTGGCGGGCTCGTCGGCGGGGATGAAGATCGGGCGGTACCCGGTGTCGTAATAGCCCTGGACGATCAGTTCATGGACGCGGCGGATCTCCCGGTCCTGCGCGAACACCAGGTCGTCCTCGGCTGTGAAGGAGTCCAGCGGGTCCAGGACGAACACGGCGTCGTAGCGGTAGATCCTGGCGGACTCCTCCAGTTCCGGATATGGAGACAGGCCGAAGAAGGCGTCCCAGCCGTAGCCGTCGGGAATGCCGCGGTTGTAGAACCGCAGGCCGTGCTTGTGAGCGGTGTATTCCTGCACGAACGCTGCGAGGACTTCACGGGAGTACTCGCGACGGTCTCCAACCTGAAGGTGCCGACCCAGGCGTTCACGGTGCGCTCGGTAGATCTCGCGGGCAGGTTCGCCCTCGGTCGCAGGGATGGCGCGGGTGGCCAACTCGTCGAGCACGGCCTCCTTGCCAGCGGATGGCCCACCGGTGATCACGTAGCGGCGGGGTGGTCCGGACGGGTCGATCAGTGCGGCCAGGTCCATCAGGACACTCCTTCTTCGGCGGGGGCTGCGGACACAGCCAGGTTGGTGCACCAGGCGTTCGCCTCGCTGGCGGCGGAGCTGGTTTGAACGGCGGCCCAGAACTGCTTGGGCTGTTCGGACCGGGAGGCCGCTGTTGTGAGTTCCGCGGCGAGTTCGTCGGTCAGGACGGGGTACCAGCCGGCCAGCAACGCCAACTCCTCAGGCTCGGTCGGCGGATCAGCTCCGAGTACGCTCGCCCCGTAGGCGGCCGCGTAAGCGGCGGCCGCGCTCAGGGTCTGGGCCAGCCGCCACAACGCGGTGCGGGCGGCATCAGTCGCTTGTGCGGAATCTGGCCCGCTGGTGCTGGTGGCCACCGCGGCGGCGAGCAGTGCGGCCCGTAGCGCGTAGACGCCAGACCACAGTGAGGACAGCGCCTGCTCGTGCTCGGCTGCCTCCCACGCGAACACATCGGCCGGCAGCCGCAGAGGTCTGCGAGCCTGGCCGAGCGCCGGAGGGATCGCGCGGCTGCGCAAGTCCTCGCTGTCGGCGTTGAGCATGTCCGCGAGCTGCTCGCAGATCTCCGGCTCGATGCGCTTACGGAAGTGATGAACCTCGTAGTCGGCCGACGCCGCGGCCTTCTCTCGCCGCTCGGTCAAAGTCAGCCCCATGACCTCGGGAGCGGCACCGAACAGCAGTCGAGCCGGGACGGCCAGGCGGTGGTGGGCGAAACGGGCGAGTTGCCACCGAAGCAGCGATTCCAGGGCCCGCAGTCGGCTGGCGGGGTCGTCCGGCCACGCGGCCCGGGCGACCACACCGCGCAGATCGAGCAGGACCGGATCGACGGAGGCGTACTCGGACAGCGGCAGCCCGGCACGCAGCAGATCACGCAGGACCGCTCCTGATGCCCGCGGCGCGGCGGTCACCGGCGGCACCTTGTGAGCGTGAAGAAGCTGGTCATGGCATCAGTTAACCACCGATGCCCAGTAAATGCCCAGCACTTTGCCCAGTAAATGCCCAGTGAGAAGTCAGCGGTTCTTCGGCGGGCGCCAAGCGGCGTGGGCGGTCGCCTCAGCTTCCCTCGCGCGCGAGCCACCGTTGAATGGTCCGTGCGCTTACGCCGTACCGACTGGCCAGCTCAGCTGTGTCCGGCCTCGCGGATCCCGCGTCGTCGAGCTCGGCGAGGTAAGCGACTAAGGAGGCCGCCTTCTGGTTGGCCCTGTCGGCCACGGGAGCCGGCTTTCCTCGCTTCCTTCTTGGCGTGAGGTCCTTCGCGCCTGTCGGCTTGCCACGCTTGCCAGGTGCTTCCTTGTGGCGTCGCACCAGGTCCCCGCGACGCCAGTAGCGCAGGCTGTGCGCTTCGATGCTGTGCGCGGTGAGGCCGAGCCGGATGGCCTGGTCCGTGAATACGTCGACAGATACGCCGACCGCGGCCGCAGCT
Source organism: Catenulispora pinisilvae (assembly GCF_015356865.1). Classification (GTDB taxonomy): domain Bacteria; phylum Actinomycetota; class Actinomycetes; order Streptomycetales; family Catenulisporaceae; genus Catenulispora; species Catenulispora pinisilvae. Next base: position 19,577 of record NZ_JAAFZA010000052.1, on the reverse strand, counting down.
TCGAAGTCGTCGAGTAGGTCGTCGGGGGAGGGCTGCGGTTTCGCGGGAGGAATCTGCCCAGCCTTGTGCGCTTCGACATCGGCCGGATCCCACACGTGGTCCCGCCGTCGGTGTGGATTCAGTGGCTTCGGAAAGTCAGGGTCCTTGAGCACCTGCGTATTGCGCAGTGTTCCCAGCGTGACGCCGCGGACGCGAGCGACGCCGGCTGCGTCCACGGGCTCGACGCCGGCTGGAATCACCCTCAACGGTCCTTCCTTATAGGCGTCGGTGGCGAGCCGCTCCGAGCTTCCGGGCAGCTGGAGTGCTCCGACCTATACTCAACACCACAGCGCCTCTCAAGGGCTGTAACCGGTCGGGGTCGGCGAGCTTCCACCGCGCGAGCGGACGTCTCCGCCGGCCCCGATTCCTTCCCTTCTTCGCTGGTGATGACCTGGTATCTCGGACGTCGCGCGGAGGGCGTTACGGCTCTCCGACGTCGGGGGAGGCAGCTCTCGACGATGGTGCATCAGGACGGTTCTGTTCGCTGGCGGCCCAGCGGTGCACGGCGCGGCGTAGCGAGCGCGGGTCGCTGTAGCCGACGCGGGCGGCGACGGCGGCCATGGGCAACCCGGTGGTCTTCAGAGCGGTGGCGTGCGTGCTTCTGGCCTTGTCGAGCTCGCGCTGCCAGGTGGTGCCGTGGTCGTTCAGTCGGCGTTGAAGGGTGCGAGGTGTGAGGACCAGGCGCTGTGCCATCTGGGCGAGCGAGGGGGTGCCGTCGGCGATAGCCAGCGCGAGCACTTGCTCGAAGTGTTTCCACCAGTCGGGAGCGGGTCGGGAGGCTGCCGCCAGCAAGTCGGCGTAATGGGACAGGATCCGGGTGAGGCCGGGATCGGCGGGCTTCGTGGCCTGGGCGTCGGCCGCCAGGAACGTCACCGTGTTGGCGGGCCGGCCGAAGTCCAGGTGGCTGGTGCCGAATGCGTCGGTGAGGTGTTGGTGCGAGCGTGGCGCGTGGTGGGCGAAGCCGACGTGGACCGGTCTCAGGGGCACGCCGAGGGCTTCGCGGCTGCGGCGCAGGATCAGCGCCATGATGAACTCGTGGATTCCGTCGGCAGCCTGGGTCCAGGACGCCTCCGAGCTGTAGCCGATAGTGAGCAGGGCGCCGTCGTCCTGCACGGTCATCACGGCCGAGGGGTCGACTACCAGGTGCAGGTGCTCGGCGGCGAGCCGCGCACCGGCCGCGAGGTTGTCGGCTCCGGTGAACAGGTAGTCCCAGACGTGCAACCGGCCCAAGTCGGCGCCGGCGGCTACGCGTAGTCCGGCGCCCGGCGTCGGCGCCGCGGTAGCGAAGAGTTCCCACAGACGTAGCAGTGACGCGGTCGGCGGCCGTGCGAATTCGTCGGCCAGCACCTCGTCGGCCAGTCCCGGCAGGCGGGCGGTTTCGGCTTCATTCAGCCCCGCGTCCCGCGCGGTTCGCAGAACGAGATTCGTCACGTGGGAGGAGACAGTCCCGGTGACGACGGCGGGATTATCGTCGGCCACGTTGATCCACCCCCGGGGATAGCGCCTGCGGCGACGCACGCCATCGTCGGCGTTGTCGCGTTCGGTTCCCATCCTGTCGCCTCCGGCCATCCGGCGCGGTGGCGGATGACTCCTAGTTTTGGAATGCGCGGCCGTGACCGGCGGCCGGCGGAAACAGGAGTAGACAGCATGGCGGTTTTGATCGTGATGGACTGGGACGAAAGCGAAGCTGACTACTTCGGGATCGTTTCCCGTATGGGGGTGCAGGGCACGCCGGCCGAGGGCATCCATGTGCACGTTGCGGGCCCGACGGCTGGCGGCGTGCGCATCGTGGAGCTGTGGGACGAACTCGCCGAGTTCGAAGCCTTCGTCGACGGCGTGCTGCTGCCGACCGCCGAGGCGGCCGGGATCACCACCAAGCCGGTGTACGTCTCCTTCCCGGTGGCGAACCTGTTCGCTCCGGGGCTGAAGGAGATCGAGAAGCTGGCGCAGCAGTTTGCCGGGTAGCGGCCGGTAGGCCATAGGTCCTCGGTGACCCTGACAAGCCAGCCTCACCCGGTGGCTTGCCATCACGGAGAGCGTTGGAAGACCAGGGCATTAACACGTGGGAGCCGGAGTATCGCTCTCCAGCTCCCACGCTTCGCTCGGCGGATCAGTACAGTCTGATGTACACCCGTGTTTCGGTGAGCTCGTGCAGAACGCGTGCTGAGCACTGCTGGACTGCTGCAGTGTCGAAGTCGCTTTCGATGTTCAGTACCTCGGCGAACCACTGGCCCGCGACCATCTCCCGGACGCGTTCAGCGAGCGTGTTGTGAGCCGCGTCCAGGGATAGCAGTGCCAGGCTGTCGGCTCCCTCCCACCGGCCCAGGCTTAACGCGCACCATGCCGCGACGCCCAGCGCAGCGGCGGCAGCTGGACCCTCGTAGCGAGCCATCTTGGCGAGGCCGAGCGTCAGCATCAGTACCCGGCGCGCCCCCTCTTCGCTGGAGGCGAACGTAGCGAGGTAGTCCCGTACTACGGCGTCCTCGCCGATTCGCCGTAGCAGACTCGCAGACGACGGGTGGTGTTTGACCAGGTGGCCTGGGGTCTCGCTGAGGACGACCCGATCGGCAGCTGCGCGGTCTTCGATCGATAGCAGGGTCATGAGTACGACCTTCTGCTCACTTTTGGGCATGACCTGTGCTGTGTACTTGTTCATGCGTGTCCCTTCTCAAGGCTGTGACCTGGTTCGTCGCGTCGGCTTCCATCTCTCGGCGACAAGTCAAATATATCCTTGTTGGATCACGCGATGCGGGGTTGGGCGGCCCGGAGTGCGCAATTCACTCGCGTGGGTGAGGGCGCCTCGGAGGTCGCGAGCTGTTAGCTGATGTGTGCCCAAGTCGCCAGTAATTGGACGCCTGCTTACCCTGGTGAACATGGCACGACGAACCGGAGCATCGGCGCGGACCCTGGCCCTGACCAAAGCACAGGAAGCGGTGGCGCAGCGAGATGCGGAACGTATCCAGCGGGAGAAGCAGCTCGAAGCCGCTCTGGCGGACTTCTATCAGGCGCAGGGAGAGGTTGAGCGGATACACAAAGGCGCCGACCTAGCAGCTGCTCCGTTCGAAGCTACGATTCGCGAATCTGTGCGCTCCCTCGACCGCCTGGGCGAGACCCGCGCCGGCATTGCGGGGCTGACTGGCCTTTCGTTGCCCCAAGTGCGTGACTGCCTCTCTGACGAGGCTTCGAATGCGCCGGCACCGGATGCGCCGTTTGCCGACGAACTGGCGCGGCGCAGACGCCAGCCGGATATCGAAGCCTTCGAAGGCGCAGTACCTGCCGCCATGCCGGCCGTACGTGCCGGAGATTGAAGAGCATCCGCGCCGGTAGGCAGAACTGCGCCGCGTCGGTGTGTCAGCCAGACTTCGTCGAGCTTGCTGGCACAGGTAGCTCGTAAAGCGCGCCACTCTTGTTCAAGCGCGGCAGTGCCTGCACCACGTAGCGCCGCGCCGTCCCCCGGGAAAGTGGCGCAGGAAGTGACGCGGCAGCCTGATACGCAGCCGCGTTCCGCTCGCGCTCGTCCTCGGAGAACAGGCGCAGATCACCGGACCGCACTTGATCCTTCAGCGCGGCTTCGAAGGCGACGCGCTTCGGGCCTGGGCCTCGACCGCGGCGGAACGCTAGTGCGGACGCCTTCGCGCGCGGCGCGCCCTCGGCGTCTGTCCCCTGCTGCGCTTCTTCTTCCGCGTCCGAAGTAGCGCGTTGCGAGACGTCGTCGGCGCGGGATGCGGACTCCGTCGTACTCTGCGCGCCTTCAGCTTCGTGGCGCAGCACAGCGCGCCGCCTGCTCCACATCAGTCGGGGAAAGTTGACCCACAACGTGGACGTGCGCCACATGCTGCGCTGCGCCTCGTCTCGCACTAGGACGTCGCGCAGGTTGGTGAGCAGGTGCTCCAGAAACACGGCATACATCACGGGCGGAACCGCTGCGACGAGATATCCGCCCAGTGAGTGAGAAGGAGTGTGCAGCAGATTCATCGCGACACTCGCGGTGATGCAGCCGAGCAGCGAGATTCTGGAAGCCACATTCCTGCGGCCCTGAAGCGTCTCGTAGAGGCGGAGAAGGGAGACGCCAGCCGTCCCGGCGTCCAGGAGTAGGGCCCAGACTCGTGCCTCCGCCGCCAGGTCGCCATTGTGGGCCAGGACGTACACCAACTGTGCGTGGTACGAGAGCCACGCGGAGGCGCATGCGAGGGCGAACAGCACGACTCCGGACAGCGTCAGCAGCCCATTGGTGATCCAGGCCGGCGGTTGAGGGGTGTTGGGCGTACGTGTGGTTGGCGCGTCCGACGGTGCGGTTCGGTGTACAAGCCAGGCCGTATTCTGGTGAGACATCAGGGGTGCCTTCCTCTGATTAGGCCCCGATGGGATCCGCCAAGATCTTCACCATCGGGGCCGTCTGGGTTTCGTGTTCAGCGGCCCGCGGTTGCTTCATGCTCGTCGAGGAACTGCAACCAGGACGCCAGCAGCTCGTCCTCGGTCGCGCCGTGGAGCGCGTCCGGATGCCGGGCGAGGCCGGCCACGGCCACCCGGATGAGTGAGCTCGCGGTGATCGGATCGCTCACTCCGTTCCGGGCAGCAGCAAGATCGTCGGCTAGGTCCGTGAGTACTGCCTCAAGGCTCCCCAGCGACGCGGCAAGGCTCAGGAACTCGCGCCACGAGGCGAGCAGCTCCACTTCGTTGTCGCCGTGCAGCCGGTCGCCGTACTCGACCAATCCGTCGATAGCGACCCGAAGCAGCGTGTTGGCAGTGATCCTCTCGCCCTTGACACTTCGGTCGTCATGCAGCTGGCGAGCCAAGTGATCCAACCCGGTCTGCTGGTCGGAGCGGATCAGCGCCTGCTTCGGGCGGGTCTTGGGCCGTTCATCCGAGCCTTGCGGAGCATCACGGCCCAGGGGCGTCATCTCATACCTTTCAACGGGAGCGAGTCAGGAGCATGCGGTTGTTCCTACCTTTGTAGTCCGCCATGAGCTCAAATCCAAAAAGATTCACTCTTTTGGAGGTCTAAGACTCTAAGAGTTCTGAGCTACGGTGGTCTTGGAAACGCGAGAGGGGGCCGGGTTGGCGCCCGACCCCCTCCTAACACGCTCGACTCGGTGTTACCGCACCGGCCGGGCCAGGACCCCTACACAGGAGGGAATCCAGTGACCCATTTTGCCAGTCCCGACGACGAGTTCCTGCCCTTGGAGGACGAACCCGTCCCCGGTCTCGACGACATGATGCTCGCTGAGGGCATCGAGCCGCTCGGGCTGTCGCTCGTCTCGAAAGACCTCACCTTCACCCTCGTGATCTTCGCCTTGATGGCCGGGATCGATGCCGAAAAGTGGTGGAGCCGATGAGCGACCCGCGCTGACGGTTTCAAGCTTCCCGCCGTCTCGGTCGAGTTGGCGCTCGACCCGATCAAGGAATCGCTCGGCCGGTGTTACCGCACCGGCCGAGCTCGGACACCCCTGCACAGGAGGATCCCGTGTCTCAGTTCGTCATGCCCCGCGTGAATATGCCGGAGCAGCGCGCCGCACTGCTGGGTGGTGACGGTCATGTCTGATCTCGACGAAGGCCACCTCGCGTTGGCGTGCATCACCGACGCCTTGTTCTGCTCCGACCTGGAAGCGGGCGCAGCCCTGACCAGCGCTCAGGTGCGTGAGGCCGTCGGTAAGGCCTTACATGCACATCGCGACTGGAACGGGCTGACTCGGGCAGTCCGCGCCGCATTCGCTCAGACGCCGGCCGAAGCTGCCAGCCGCGAGGGATGGTGCCGCCAGGTCGCCGAAGCCGTGCTGAGCCACAGCGACATCGTGACCGACTGCGGCGCCTACCTGCTTTAGGCCCACGCCGACGTCATCCAAGCGCCGTCCGCAGCTCTGTCCCGTTCTCAGTTGGCGGGACCGGCCTGCGGCAGGCGCGGATGCCCGGGTCGTCGCCGTTCATAGAGGCTTCACAAGTTGCCGCTTGTTAGCTGACAGCCGAGCATAGTTTTAGCTGTTGTGAACACGGTCGGCCTCACCGGTCATCCTCGTTCATTTGGGTTCGGAGGTCTGCACATGCCCGAGAAGCACGCCAACGCCTTGGCCGCGGCTCAACGGCGCATCGTGCCGTGGAAGGCCAGCTACCGCCCCGCCTCGGACGCCCACTTTGTGATGCCGCGATGAGCTCGCGAACTGCTGCCGGTCTGCGGCCCCAGCGGGACACGGTCGATGTCCTCGCGGGCGTGCCAGCGTGCGCCTGCGTTTCAACCGACCGCCTCGTCTCGCTCAAGTGCTTGCTGGCTGAACTCGGCGAAGACGAAGGCACTCCTCTCCCGCGCTCGACCTTCGACGACTGGGTCGCGAAAGGGTCCGCGCCGAGAGGGTTCAAGCTCCCCAACGGCCAGTGGCGATTTCGCCGCGCCGTCATAGAAGCCTGGCTCATCGGGTTGGAAAAGGCCTGTTCTTGAAAGACACCCGCACCACCTTCAACGTCAAGGTATGGAACAACCGTCCTCTCAAACGCGCGACGGGTACCCACTACCAGGCACGCTGGTTCCTCGATGGCCAGGAGTTCAATCAGACCTTCACGAAGGCCAAAGCCGCTGACAGTCACCGGTCGATGTTGGTCGCCGCAGTGGGCAAAGGCGAAGCCTTCGCGTTCATCACCGGCTTGCCGCTCTCCCACGACAAGACAGCCGAGGCTCTGGCCGAGCCCGCTGTGAAAATGCAAAGCGCGTTCGACCTGGCTACCGCGTTCGTGGACCGCAAGTGGGACGACGCTGCAGCTACCTACCGAGTGGACATCGCGAAAGCGATGATGGCGTTCACCGTCGCCATGCTGACCGAAACCCCGCCCGCGCGCATCACCGGCCCCATGGTGCGAGCGGCTCTGAAGAACTGGCAGTTCACCGTCACCCAGCGAAAGAACATGCCGAAAAGCGTCGCCGCGATCATCGATTGGGTATGCGAGCACACTCGGCCCGTGGCCGATCTGAACAACGCCGACACCTTCGAAGAGATCTTCTCGAAGATCGTTCGAAAGCTCGACGGCAAACCCATGGCGGAGTCGTCCTATAAGCGCTATCGGGCGATCATGAACAGCTTCCTCGCCTACAGCGTCCGCCTCAAGCAGCTGGACGCCAACCCGCTCGCGGCGATGGAGATTTCCGACAGCAAAGCCAGCCGGCCGACCAAGGCGATCGTTCCGGTCGACAAGCGGCGCCTCACAGACCAGGCCACTGCCGAGGCCCTGTTGTCCGCGGTACGCCGCACCAGCGGAAACGGCGAGGTGTTGGAGCTGGCGATGGAGGTGATGTACCGGGCTGGGCCGCGTCCGGAAGAGATCGTGGCTTTGGAAGTCGGGGACTTCATCCGGGCCAAGACAGCCGGGGGTTGGGGCGAACTCGTCCTTTACGAGGCGGCTCCCGAGACAGCCAAACGCTGGACGGATGACGGTTCGCGCCGTCAGCGCCGCGGGCTGAAAGGTCGTGCCCGCGGTGAGCGCCGTCGCGTGCCCGTGCACCCGGTCCTTGAGCGCAGGCTCTCCGACTACATCGCAAACAAGAAGCTCAGGCCGGGACAGCGCATGTTCAGTGGGCTTCGTGGCGGCGAGCTCGCCTACTCCGTGCTCGACAAGGCCCTCAAGAGAGCGCGACGGGAGGTCCTCAGCGAGGAGCAAGTCGCCTCGACGCTGGCCAAGACCCTGTACGACTGGCGTCATCTGTGCCTGACGAACTGGCTCAACCGGGGGATTCCGCCGGCGAACGTCGCTTCCTGGGCCGGGAACTCCGTGCCTGTGCTGCTCGCGACCTACGTGAACGTCATCGACAACGAGGCGGTACTGCGAGGGCTGCTCGACCGGATGTACGACCCGCTGTCCGGCGCGGATGGCGCCGGAACTCCGAGTGCAGATCCGGGCGGCGGCTGACCTGCGGCAGCGGTCGAGGCGAGCGTGCGTTGCGCAATGCTTGTCAGCGAGAGCTGGAGTCGAGTCCAAGCTCGGAGCGGGCCGTGACGAAAGTCGACCTGCTTCGTTGGCTTGATTGACGACCTCCTGACAAGTGCTGAATACAGATGGGTGAACGCGCTGTGCATGATCATCCCGCCATCGTCGTCGATGACCTCCCGGCTCCGGCCGGAGTCCTGGCTGCCGGGCTTGAGGATGCTTTGGTCGGCGAAGGCTGGGGGCAGCCGGTCCACGACTTCCTCATGGGCTCGCACGGGGTTACCTTCAAGCACCCCGAACGGCGCTTGCGTCTGTATATCGTCGACAGACCCGGGCGGCCGACCCGTTGCGATCTTGAATGTGACGACGTGAATGACCCGTGGTCGGTGATGATCATCGGCCCGACAGTCGGCGGACTTCAGGCCGCTTCCCGTGTTGCCTGCGCTGAGACGCGCGACACCGAGGCCGATCTGGTCGTTTCGCTGCGCGTCGCCGGCTGGGCGGTGGATTTGCGGCCGAACAGGCCCGATGAGCGCCCGTGGGCCACTCGTCCGGATCGGAGACGCTACGTGGCCAGGGTGCCGGGAAGGACAGGCGGTCGTGCCAGCGAATGGTATGTCCAGGGCGCCGGCCTCGATGTGAACGCCAGCGGGTCCGCTCCGTACGCCGTCGTGGCTGCGCTGGCCCTGTCTTGACCTCGCGGTACAGCCCGCGCCGTCCGGCACGCGTGGCTGGGAGTCCCGAGTGGAGATCTAGAACGTGGCTGACCTGCGGTGCCCTTCAAGATCGTGTGCCGCGTATGTGCCGCGGACGGCCGTAAACGATCGTGAACAGTCGGGCAGAGCCGGGTAGCTCGTGATGGCGGGGTCTCGTTCGGAATCAACAGGTTGAGGTAAGAAAAAGGGCCTTGACCTGGCAATCTCCTGGTCAAGGCCGCAAATTTTCATTCTGTTAGGAGTGGGGCGTGTCGGACTCGAACCGACGACCAAGGGATTATGAGTCCCCTGCTGTTTTTCCGGAACACAACATGGCGGTCCGTCTCCGACCACCTGATGTCAGCTTGTCCGACTCCTGCACCCCTGTCAATACGTATCAGGACGCCGGATGCCGTCCCAGTTCCGAGCGCACCCTGGACCATCCCTGGACCACGATAGGCGTATCACTCGCGATTTTGGTTGCCAGCTTCTCAACGGCGTGATTTAGCTAAGGCATGGTCCAGGGTGCCGTCCAGCGTGGTCCAGGGTGATGTCAAGGGGATATCGGTCCCTGCTCCGTCGCCGCTGCTCTACGTGCGAAGCAAGGCCTTGGTCGCGGTGCGGTGGGTTCTGTCCATCTTGGTATCGGGCGTGAGGATTTACTGACCGATCTGCACACGGGTACCGCGGCCAGGGCGGTCAACACCGATCCGGTGATCCCCAAGTGGCGATCCGAAATGAGTGTCAGTCGATGGAGCCGAACTGTAGGCGGAACTCCGACAGCATCCTGGAGCCTGCGGCGATCGCCCGGCCGTGGGCCGACGGCAGGAGTTGTGCGTACGTCCGCAGTGTCACCATCGGATCGGCGTCGCCAAGGTACTCGGCCAGTTCGTTGATCTGTACGCCATGGGCCAGCATCGCGCTGGCGTAGTAGTGCCGCAGAGCGTGCATTCCGTGCCGGAGCGAGTTCCGGTAGCGCCACCGGTCCCGCTCGTCGACGGTCGGTGGCGGGGCGAGACTGGCTTGAACCAGGGCAGGGCGCCAGACCAGCTCGTTGTACAGCCGGGCATCGATGAACGTGGGGCCACGGTACTGGCCATGCCAGACGAACATCAGATTGAACGTCACCAGTTCGCCGTCGGCGGTCTCCCACGGCAGCGTCGCCGCACAGGAATTGGCGTTCCGGGCGTGGGCGCGAAGAGTGGCGGCGGCCTCCTGCGGTAGTGGGACGCGGCGGGTCTTGTCGTTCTTCGGGAGGGCGAACACCCTGTGCCCGTCGGCAAGCTCCTTAGTCTGTCGGCGGACGTGCAGCCATTCGCCGTCGATGTCGTCGGCAGTGAGCGCGAAGATTTCTCCCTGCCGCAGGCCGCACGACATGCCGATCACGGGTACCGCTCGCAGCCCGTCACGATGGAAGTCAAGCAGTCCCAGCAGTTGGGCGTCGCTGAAGACGGTCAGCTCCGATTTTCGGTGCTTCGGCGGTCGAACGCTGTTTGACCAGGCTGGATTGCGGGCGAGTGCGCCGTTCTCGACGGCGATATCCAGAGTCCCACGCAGCAAGTGCGGGGCACGCTTGACCGTGGACGCGCTTTGGGTCATCTGCCGTCCCTGCCTACGCCCGCGCCGCCCGAAATGCCAGCATTGTCCGTGCCCTGGCGCGGAACGAAAACCTCAAACCGGCGAGCGCCCGTCTCGCGCCACGACACCCGATTCAGTGACGTGCGAACTATGGGGCTAGCGCCGTACTGCGGGGCCGGTGCCGCCAGCCGCCTCGCCTGCGTAGTACTCCAGCAGCCGACCGGCCGGCACCGGGGTCTGTGGTGACTGCGCGAGGATGCTGCGGATCCGGCCGAGGAACCCGCCGGCCAGCTCCGGAGCGTCGGTCGCGTCGCGGTCCAGCGGGGTCCCTGGCACGAACCGGTGCAGCGGGAGCGTCCACGGCCGCCCGGATGCCCGGTCCACGGTCGCGCTCATATTGCCGCCGCTGTCCGGATCGGCGCTCCGGTGGGGATCCCCGCAGCTTCGACCAGCTCGGCGATCCGCAGCCCAGGCTCGACGGCTCCGGGCCGGTCGAAGGTCAGCTTCGCCACGACCGGCCCGTCGCCGGTCTTGACGCGCCAGACCCGGGCACGGTCGCCGAGGTCGGTCAGTTCTGCGGCGACGCGGGCGTCGCGAAGGCGCCACGGGGTGTGACGAGACTCGATGCCTAGTGATCGTGAAGCACGCCTGTCGGCTGCCCCCGCGTGTTCAGCGGCCAAGCTCGGCACGTCCGCGTGAACCGGCTCTATGTGGTGTGCGCGACCTGTTTCAGGTCCGTTCGCCGACCGCCACCTGTAGCCAGTGCAGGGCGTTGGCCCTGGTCGCCGCACCGACGGCGGGGTCGGCGACAGCGGCCAGGAACTGGGCGATGTCGTCGATGGTCCGTTCGGTCTGGTAGTAGGCCATGAGGGTCGGATCGAGGTCTAGCGGGCCGTATCCGGTGCGGAATAAGTGCTTGTGGCGGGGATCGGGAGGAGCGTCGCTGAAGGCCGAGCTGAACGGGAACATCAGGTCGCGCTCTTTCGGCGCAAGTATCGGCGCGTCCCAGTCGATGGTATTGAGGCGGCCCGTGCGGTCGGCCAGCAAGTTGCCCAGGTGGATGTCGGTGTGACAGAGGACGAGGTCGGCGCCGATGTCCGCAGCTGCGGCGGCCAGGTGTTCGGTCTCGTCGGCCAGGTGGAGCAGGCGGGTGCCACGGGCGGCCCAGAGATCGGCGAGGTCGGGGACGCTCGGCGCGACGTCAGCCATCGCGCGCAGAGAGTCCGGGGCGGTGGTGGCGAACTTCTCGACCGGCATTGCGGTGTCCGGCGGAGGAGCCGCGGCGTGGATGGCGGCCATGAGGCGGCCGTACTCGATCCATTGTGGTTCGGTGAGGCCCGTGTCCCAAAGGTTGCTGCTGGCGATGTAGGGATAGAGCAGAAGCCAGTGGCCCGCCACCGGGAAATTGAGTTCGCCGGTGTCGGCAGCGATCGGAGCCACGACCCGGTCGATGCCCTGCTTGACCAGCGCGCGGGGCACTTCGAGGGCAGCCGCGTCCGAGGCCTCTTTCCTCAGTTTCAGGAAGTAGGAATCGCCGGTGACAGTGTCCACGCGGTAGGTCCAGCCCTCGAGGCCGACTGGCAAGAAAGTCAATCCCGTGACGTCCAGGACCCAGGCGTCGGCGATGGCGTCGGCAAGGGTCTTCTCGTCCAGCTTCGGGGGTTCGATCACTCGCTGACTGTCGCACGGGTCCCTGGCCGTAGTCACGGTGATATTTGTGGGTAGAGGCAGCAGCGGCCATGAACCTGCACTAACACGACTTCCTGTCCCGTACGGTCTGCTGATCCTGGCCAAACCCCTGCCGACCATCGAGCACGGCGGGCCGAAGGACCACAGCCCAGGTGTCCGTCAGTGCCTTCAACTGGGCCTGCCGCGAAGACTGCATCCTGTCCATCGAATGGGAACGCGCCCACGGCCTGTACACCTATGGCGAGATGGGAGACGTCTTCATTCAAGGCATTGAGCCATTCCCGGTAACTGCCGGCAGCTCTCTGTGATCGCACCGGGGTCTGACTTCGTGTCGAGTCGTATGCGAACCCTGTGATCAAACGGCGTGAAGCCCCTGGTAGAAGTAGGTCTTGTCTAAGGATCAACTTCATACCGCGAGGCTTCACGTGGACTCTATGGTGACATACACCGCCGTGCTCGACGTCCGGGAGGAGACGGTGTTCTTCCTGGCCCGACTGCTGTGCCTGCGGCGGGCTGAACTGGGCACCCGCCGGGGACGGCGGGCTCTTGGCTGCTACCGGCAGGCGGTGCTGGTCCTGCGCTGGTTCCTGGACGGCACCCGGATCGCGCAGCTGGCCTGCGACAACGGGATCGGGAAGTCCACGGCCTACCGGGCGCTGCACGAGGGTATCGACGCCCTTGCCGCGGCCGCCCCGGGCTTGCCCGAGGCTATCGCTGCCGCCAAAGCCGCAGGCCACACCCACCTGAACCTGGATGGCACCGTGATCCGCATCGACCGGTGCGCCGCGCCCGGCCCGAACGGCGCGGACCTGTGGTGGTCCGGCAAGCACAAGCACCACGGCGGGAACCTGCAGGTGCTCTCCGACACCGACGGCTGGCCGCTGTGGATCTCCGCCGTCCGGCCCGGCCGGGAGCACGACACCACCTGCGCCAAAGCCGCGGCCGGTCTGATGTCCGCGCTGGAGCAGGCCGCCGCCGAGCAGATGCCGACGCTGACCGACCTGGGCTACGAGGGCCTGGCCGGACCCGCCCTGCGGATGCCGATCAAGAAGCTCAAAGGCGTCGAACTCAAGGAGGACCAGCGGCAGTACAACCTGCTCGTCCGCGGCGTCCACGCCATCGCCGAGCGCGCGAACTCGCTGCTCAAGACCACCTTCAAAGCCCTGCGACGGGTCAGTGTGTGCCCGTGGCGGATCGGCGCGATCGCCAAGGCCGCAATCGTCCTGCTCCACCTCGAATACGGCCGACCCCTACCCGCCCGTCACACAGCGTGAGACGCAGCTACCGGGAATGGCTCATTGAAGCGATCCCGGGTCGGTGGCCATGGCGCCCAAGCTACCGCCGATGCGCAACATCGTTCCCGGCATCGCCGCGTACGGCCGCACCGCGATCGGGAGGGGTTTCCGGTAGCCGGAATCCGGCGATCTTGTAATAGGAAATCCGCTCGCGCCGCTTGATAGCGGCTGACACGCTTCCGGGATGGAGCACGACGCACGCGCGGAGCGGCTTGAACGGGTACTGGCCGACACGAAGCTTGGACACGCGGCCGCGGCAGTGCCGCTGTCAGGCTTTTCCAACGACACCTGGCGGTTCGGCTCTCACGTGCTACGGATCTGCTGGAACGGCGACGTCCAGCGCCTGGAGCGTGAAGCATCCGTTGCCGCCGACCTACCGCCTGAGGTGCGCTACCCGCCGCTGGTGGCTGCCGGCCGGAGCGGAGAGTTGGCCTGGACGGTAACGCGATGGGTCGAAGGCGTGCCGCTGGCCGAGGTCTGGCCACGGCTCAGCGACCGTGACCGGGCAGGCGCCGTGGACCAACTCGCGCAGGCTTTGGCGGCGCTGCACCAATGGACTCCTCGCGGGCCTGCAAGCCAGCTCGTCAATGCCCGCGAGGCGGTAGACCTGTCTGATCCAGTCGCCGTGGTCGGCGCGACGTTGAATCCTCTGCCTCTGGACCGCGCGACCGCTCTGGCCGGACACGCCCGCAGCTTGCCCTTCGTCCGGCCTCAACTGGTGGATGACCTGCTGGAGCGGCTGCGGGGTCTGGCCGTTCACGATCCCTACATCGACACGGCAGGGCACGTCGTGGTGCACGGCGACGCACACCTGAACAACGTGCTGTGGAACGACGGCCGGTTGGTCGCGCTGCTTGACCTGGAATGGGTCCGGCTCGGTCTGCGGGACCTGGAGCTGGAGCCGTTCCTTCGCGCGGTCGACTGGAGCGGCCAGGAGCCGGAGCTGATGCCGGAACACGAGGTGTCGCAGCTGCTGGGCTGGCTGGCCGGCGCCTATCCGGGCCTGTTCGCGTCCCCGAACCTTATCGGGCGACTGTGGCTGTATCAGCTCACGTTCACGCTGCGTGAGCTGTTCACCTGGCATGCCGCCACCGCCCCGCCGGACCGGCTAGCTGCGGACCATCCGCTGAACCTGCTGCCGAAGTTCGTCGAGAGCAGCGACCATCTGGAGCGGCTGCTCGCCGGCGCAGGCCGGCCGCGCCCACGAGGTGCCGGCCGTCGAACGCCGATCTCAAAAGATTCTGCGATGGGAGCCGGTCATGCCGGAGCTCGTTCCCCCGACCGTCACCGTCCACCCCTCCTACCTGGCCGCGGTCACGGAATACCAGGCTGAGGGCGGTTACCCCGACTTCGACGGTCTCGACATCGACGATCCTGCCGCCTTTGCCGCATACGCCGAACAGCTCCGAGGGGACCCCCGTCGGCATCCGGCGCCGGACTGGTCGGCCATGACCCAGCTGTGGTGGGTCGACGGGCCCGATTACCTGGGACGGATCGGTATCTGGCACACCCTGTCGGGGACGCGGGCCATATCAGGGCACGTCGGCTACGACATCCGTCCCTCAGCACGCGGGCGGGGCCACGCCACCGCGATGCTCACCGCGGCGTTGCCGGTCATCGGCGCGCTGGGGATCGATCCGGCGCTGATCACCGTCCGCCCCGGCAATCGCGCCAGCCGCCGCGTTCTGGAGAACTGCGGCGCCGAACTGGTGGAGGCAGACCCTGATCGACTCTACTTCCACCTGCCTACCGGATGTCGATGAGCGGCGGACGGCACCCGACACTGCGGCGGCCTGTCTCAGCCACCTCATCGCGCTGGCCGGGCAGGGGCGGCTCCGGTCGACGTGCGGGTCGGACCGAGGCCGCGCCATCATGCCGGCGGAAGCAGTGCCTCGACTTCCAGAGCCAGGCGCTGGACCACGGCAGCGCGGTCCTGACCGGTCGCTTCGGCGAGCCACTGAATGAGCAGCGCGTCGATCAGCATGTTCGCCTTGGCCTGGTCGCTGCGGATCCTGGAGGTCCACGCCATCGCATCGTCCAAGGCGCGAGCGTCGGCCGGCGGCAGGGGCGTTCCGAGCTCCACCTGGACCGCGCTGATCTGGTTGGCCTCGGCGATGGACTGGTACAGCTGTTCCAGGGTCGTGCCGCGGTCGGCGGTGACGGTGAGCGTCAGCGCCCGCAGCCAGTCCTCTGCCAACTGCCTCGGCGTCGGCTGCGGCAAAGGCGGCGCCGCGGCGTGCTCGTCGGGTTTGGATCGTCGCTTCACGGCTCCAGCGTAGGAAGGCCCGGACCGCGGGGGAATGGGGTGAGTAAATCGCTGTGACCGAGTGCAGGCGCGCTGTTACGGTCGCCGGATGATGAGGGTCCTGATTGTCGGGGGCAGCGGCTACGTCGGCTCCCTGATAGTGCCCGGACTGGCTGAGGCCGGGCATTTGGTACGGGTGCTCGACCCCGTCGAGCCGGCTGGTGACGTCGCGGTCGAGTGGGCGTGCGGAAGCGCCTTGGACCCGGCTGCCTTGAGCTCGGCGTTGGCCGGCGTCGACGCCGTGGTCTTCACCGCGCTCGGCCCTCGGGGCGCAGACGGCGACTTCGACGTGCGCAGCAGCTACGAGACCAACGTCGCCGCGGTCCACCTGACCTTGGCAGCCGCCGGGGCGGCCAGGGTACGGCGAGCCGTGCTGATCTCCAGCATCTCGGTGTTCGCCAATGTGCCGACCCCCGTGACCGACCGCCTGCTGGACGAACGGTCCGTTCCCGACTCGGCCGACGCATACGGGTTGGTCAAACGGCTCGCCGAAACCGTTGCCGAAGCCGCGGCCGCAGTACACCAGTTAACTGTCTCGGCGCTGAGGATCGCTTGGCCAACGACCGAAGCGGCGTGGCCGCTGTGGGCGCTGCCTATATTCGATTCACCGGCGGAAATCCGCTGTTTGGACGGCACGCTCCTGCCCTCGCTGGCGGCAAGCGACCTGGCCAGCGCAGTGCTCGCCGCTCTGGATCGCAGCGATCCTGGCTTCGAGGCGTTCCATATTGTCGGGGACGACGGCTCCGGCCGTTGCTGGAGCACCGCCAAAGCCCGGGATCTGCTCGGCTGGCAACCGAGGCGACGCTGAACAGCGATCACATCCTGCACTCGGTATCAGATCGCGCGAATGCGACGCACGGACTCCAGGTCGAGTGGCTCGTCGGTCTTAAGGTTGAAGGCAAAGACCTCGAGTGGTTCGTCCTCTGCAGGCGGCAACTGCTCGATCAGGTCAATCATCATCTCGGCTGCGGTCAGCGCCTCGGTGCCGGAGACCGGCCAAGGGAAGGTACGGAACCATCCAGGCACCCCTGGAATGGGGGGCGACCATCCGCGTGCCCGTAGAGCCGCCTCGTCGTCGGGTGTCAGGCGCAGGTAGCCCACCAGGTCGACGTTGCTGCTGGTTTCGATCAGGAGGCAGTCGGCATCCCCTCGACCGTGCACATACTTCCCTCCGCGCCTGACGACGATCACATCGTGCTCGCGGAGCTGTACCAGATCCGCGGCGAGCCACGCGCTCGCCTGCCGGAGAGCGGAGCTCATGCCGTGCCCGTCTTGTCGACAGCGTCCTGGAAGTCTTCCGTGGCCCAGTAGACGGTGATCGTGCTCGGCAGGTTCTTCATCGTCAGGACATGGCCGCGGTGCCGCCACTGGAGCCCCGGGTACTTCCCTGGAACGCGCCCGCCGGGGGCCCCGAAGATCTCTTGAACCATGTCGGCGAACCGGACGAAGGCATCGGCAGCCGCCAGTTGCGAGGCGGGATCCTTGGCCGGCGACGACAACCCGAGAGAGAACTCGTTCACCTTGCCGTCGGTGAACGACATCGAGACGTCGACTTGAGGAACGTCCCATGCGACATCTGCGATCGCGGCCTTGCCGGGGATCGCGGAGCTTTCATCGATCGTCCAGCCGAGTTCGGCCATCAGGGCGGGCAACTGCTCGACGGTCCAATCAAACGTGGTGTCATGCAGCGTCGCGAAGAAAGCTCTCGCTTCGTCGTCGGAAAGTATCGGCTGGGCCATCGCTACTGGGTTCCTTCATCGGACGGTATGCGTATTGTGTCACGCCGGAAGCGTCCGGGGTCGAGCAGGTGTGGGACGACGTTCACGGTACCGTCGGCGGAAGTGTGGACGAGCAGGCATTTCACGGCGCCGCCGTTGCTTCCCTCGATAGTGCTCTGAACGTTGTAGTAGAGCTGAGGGTCGGCTTGGAGCGCCGCTGCCAGGCTATCGTCGTTCTGGAGAAGATGGTGGACATACTCGGGGCTGCACTGCTGGGCGATGATCTTCGGCCCAGAGTTGTTCGGGTCGTCGACTTTGCTCACCCCGAGCGTCGATCCGGCCCCCTTCTCCTCGATGATGATCAGCATGGGGGTAGCCGAGCCGTCATAGATGGTGCGGTCGAAGGTCCCTTTCACTCCCCGGGTCCCGTCTGAGCTGGTGATCGTCTGCCCGTCCGGGTGGAGTAGCGAGCCGATGAACCTACCTCCGGCCACCCCCAGCGTCTCACTTGCATCCACAAGGGCTTGCGATGCCTGCGCGTAATCGGCTGCGGCGGTTACGGCAGCGTTCCGGAGGTTACGGGGCAGGTTCGGTACTGCCTCGCGCAGCTCGTCTTTGAAGTTCGCGCTGCCGAAAGTGTTGCGGTCGATGGTCAGCCCGGCTTGTTCAAGGCTGTCGATCAGCGGCTTAACCTGGTTGTCCCAGATCTCGTTCTTCGTGTCCTGCTTCTCGGCCCGGGCCAGCGTTGCGGCGCGCACCGCCTCAAGGTCGGCGAGTTGGTCGGGACTTGTCGGTGCAGGCATCTGGTCGAGGGACTGGCCGCGTTCGGCATGCGCATCGATGCCTTTCGGCGGAAGCTTGTTGTCGTCTGTGACATATCCTCTGGCGTCTCGCAGACGGCCCGTTCCCTCGCGATGCAGGCCTTGTCCCACTGCGTCGCCGACTGCGTGCCACCGCCCGTCGGGGCCTTCGTAGAGCGCGTGGTTGGTAGCCGTTCCGTGGGCCACGAAGGCGCCAAGGTCCTCGGCTCTATACCGCTCTACGCCATCGGTGTCGCCAGAATCCTGGTTGTCGTGCTCGCCGGTGTTCTGATCTACAGCTGTGCCGGTCGTCGCGGAATCGCCCGCAGTTGTATCTAGTGTCGATGACGCGGCTGGTGTGAGGCTGCTGTCGGCGGTGGTTGCTGTGGGGTCGAGCGGGCGAGCGTGTTCGTCACCAAGTGCCGTTTCTGTCAGCACCTGTCCGGTTGTCAGCTCCACGACTGGGTCGTCGTTCAGGACGTCGCGGTCGGATGCTGCGGCTGTTCCGTCAGCGCCTATGTCCAGTGTTCCGTGTGGGTCTGCGCCATGGCTGTCGACACCTGCGTGGGTCGGCTCTGGCGACGCGGAGTTGGTCTCGCCTGGAGTGCCGTCGACGGTTGTCGGTATCTCAGCGCGAGGCGGACTGTCGCCGCCTGGTGCACCGGTTCCGGCTGGCTCGGCGATGTCGGCCGCGGGCTCATGGCCAGCCGGGGTATCGGTCGCGGGTGTCGCGGCGGTGTCAGCCGCCTGTGTGCCAGTGGAGTCGATCAGGCTGTTGGTGTCGCTATTGCCGCTGACGTCGTTGTGGGTAGGGGCGTCGGTCGTTGCCTCGACTGATGGGGAACCGTTCTCGCTGCGGCTACCGGTGTCGGCCCGGCTGGCATCCGGTGTGGCCAGGTCTCGAACTGGCGGGGGTGCGAAGGTCGATTCGGCAACGACCTGGGCGACAGGACTCTGGGTAGCAGCGGATGCGGCGCCTTCGCCGACGCGGTCGAGCGACGATGAGCTATCGGAGCCGTGGACCGCGGAGCTTCCTGCTGCGATCGCGGTAGGGCCGGGAAGCGGGGCGGGTGGGATCGCCGCCTCAGCCAGGGTCGGAGCGGTGGTGTTGTCGGTTCCTGATCGCGGGCCGGGAAACGGTGGCGGCTCGAGGGTAGCCTCGGCTACGGGCGATGGCGCCTCGGCAACTGGTTGACCTGCCGAGGCAGGGCTGTCTCCTGAGTCTCCGCGACTCGAACTGGCAGGTGTTTCTGCAGCTGGAGCGGCCTGTGTGCTGTTGTCGGCCGACGTGCTGGGGGCGGGTCCCGGGCTGCCCGTCGCTTCGATGGCGCCTCCGCTCATGGGGAGGCTGCTTCGGTGCCCGAGGCGTGGGTGTCGGGGTAGAGCCGGGTCACCGGCCACAACGTGCGCAGCGTGAAGAGGTCGAGGGCACCTTTCAGCCGGGCGGCAGGGTCTGGGGCGTGGAAGAGGCGAGTCGCAGCCTTCTCGTAAGCCGGCGGGGTGGTGCTGCCGGTGATGACGGTGCGTGGGGGCAGGTGGTTGTCGGGGTG
>NZ_JAAFZA010000519.1 GCF_015356865.1 Catenulispora pinisilvae | reverse complement strand
AGAGGCTGTCCGAGATCCCGTCAGGCTGCGCGTGATAGCACCGTGCGTGGCCTGGCGAGGCGACGCGCCATCAACATGATCATGCTGATCGTGACCATCGCCTCGTGATTCTCCGGAAGGCGCTCATAGTCCCTGACACAGCGCCGTCTCTGACAGATCCATGACAACGTACGCTCGACGATCCACCTGCGCGGCAGCACCACGAACCCGGTCATGTCATCGGTGCGCCGCACGATCTGCACCGTCAAGCGCAGAATCCGCCTCGCGCCATCGATGAGCTTGCCGTAGTCATAGCCGCTGTCGGCCCACACCAGGGAGATCTTGCCGTAGAGCATCCGCATCCGCTGGAGCAGGAAGAACGCCGCGTCCCGGTCCTGGACGTTCGCGGCCGTGACGTGCACCACTAGCAGCAGACCCAGCACGTCCACAGCGATATGCCGCTTTCTTCCTCCTACCTTCTTCGCGTTGTCCCAGCCCCGACTGTCCTTGCCTACCGTCTCGGCCGCACGCACCGACTGCGAGTCGATGACCGCCGCAGTCGGCTCGGCCTTCCGGCCGGCCCGGACCCGCTCCCGATCTCGCAGCGCATCGTTCATCGCATCCCAAACACCCTGCTTACGCCACTTCGTGAAGACGCCGTGCACGGTGGAGCGGGGCGGAAAATCGATCGGGAGCGCCCGCCACTTGCAGCCGTTGTCAGCCACGTAGAAGATCGCGTCGATGATCGTCCGGCGGCAGTGAACTTCCGGCCGTCCACCGCCGAGGGTATCGGCCGCCGGCGTCGGCAACAGCGCAGCGATCAACACCCACTCGCTATCGCACAGGTCAGACGGGTAGCGCCGAGGACGGCCGACCGCCACGGTCGTACAGTCCACGCCACAAGCCCGGCATATCGCCCCAGCTGGCTGCATCGGGCTGGCTGGAACGGACGACAAGATGGCAGACTTCACGACGGCTCCTGGTAGTGCGGATGGCGTAGACAACCGCTGCTCTACCAGGAGCCTCATACATTCAACAAATACGTGCTCTCATACACCACCCGGCTCCGCCGGGATCTCGGACAGCCTCT
>NZ_JAAFZA010000518.1 GCF_015356865.1 Catenulispora pinisilvae | reverse complement strand
CCTCCGATCCTCGGCCGCCCCCCTCCGATCCTCGGCCGCCCCATCCGGCCTTGGCCGCCTACGCAGTTGAACACCACGAGTGAACACCACGAGTTCTGGCATCCTGGGCAGGTACCC
This sequence comes from Catenulispora pinisilvae, assembly GCF_015356865.1. Lineage (GTDB taxonomy): Bacteria > Actinomycetota > Actinomycetes > Streptomycetales > Catenulisporaceae > Catenulispora > Catenulispora pinisilvae. The sequence goes on along the minus strand of NZ_JAAFZA010000518.1, from coordinate 955 downwards.
AACTGTCGGGTCATCAAGGGAGCGCGGTTGATCGAGGCCATCGTGCCGCCAGAGGCCGCCGCCATCGAAGCCTTCGGCGATCCGCCGGGCCCGGAGCTGTTCCCGGAGTTGTCCCCGGACTTGTTCCCCGAGGAGGAGGCGCAGATCCGCGACGCCGTTGACAAGCGGCGTCGGGAGTTCGCCACGGTCCGCCGGTGTGCGCGGGAGGCGCTGGCGCAGTTCGGCGTGCCTCCGGTTCCGATCCTGTCGGGTGCCAAGCGCGAGCCGCTGTGGCCTGCCGGGTTCGTCGGCAGCATGACCCATTGCGACGGCTACCGGGCCGCGGTGGTGGCCCGGGCCGGTGAGCTCGCCTCGATCGGTATCGACGCCGAGCCGCACTTGCCCTTGCCCGCCGGGGTCCTGAAAGTCGTTGCCGGCGCGGGGGAATCCGCCATGGTGTCGGAACTGGCCGAGCGGTTCCCCGAGGTGCACTGGGACCGGCTGTTGTTCAGTGCGAAGGAATCGATCTACAAGGCCTGGTTCCCGTTGGCCCGGTGCTGGCTCGGTTTCGAGGACGCGGTGGTCGGCTTCGATCCGGCCTCGGATGTCTTCACAGCCCAGCTGTCGAAAGCCGGCCTGGTGCGGGACGGGGCCCCGCTGACCCGCCTGACCGGCCGCTGGATCGTGCACGACGGGTTGCTCGCGACGTCGGTGTCGCTCCGGGATACTTCCGGGACGCCTTCGCCCTGAGCCGCCCTGAGCCGCCCGGGCCACCCGGGCCACCCGGTCCGGACGACAACGAAGTCGGCGAAGTGCGGTCGCCGGACGACAGCGAAGGGCGGCGCGGGTTCGCCGCGCCGCCCTTGTGCTCATGCCTTCAGCTCATATACCGATCGGCGTACCTCACATTCCGATCGGCGTGCCTCGGCCCCCGATATCGGCGTGCTTCACATTCCGATCGGCGTGCCTCGCACCC
>NZ_JAAFZA010000517.1 GCF_015356865.1 Catenulispora pinisilvae | reverse complement strand
AGGTCGAAGCTGAGAACTTAAGCGCCAGTAAACGGCGGTGGTAACTATAACCATCCTAAGGTAGCGAAATTCCTTGTCGGGTAAGTTCCGACCTGCACGAATGGCGTAACGACTTCTCGACTGTCTCAACCACGGGCCCGGCGAAATTGCACTACGAGTAAAGATGCTCGTTTCGCGCAGCAGGACGGAAAGACCCCAGGACCTTCACTATAGCTTGATATTGGTGTTCGACTCGGTTTGTGTAGGATAGGTGGGAGGCTGTGAAGTCCGGACGCTAGTTCGGGTGGAGCCGGCGTTGAAATACCACTCTGATCGTGTTGGATGTCTAACCTCGGTCCGTGATCCGGATCAGGGACAGTGTCTGGTGGGTAGTTTAACTGGGGCGGTTGCCTCCTAAAGAGTAACGGAGGCGCCCAAAGGTTCCCTCAGCCTGGTTGGCAATCAGGTGGCGAGTGCAAGTGCACAAGGGGGCTTGACTGTGAGACCGACAGGTCGAGCAGGTGCGAAAGCAGGGACTAGTGATCCGGCCATGGCTTGTGGAAGCGTGGTCGCTCAACGGATAAAAGGTACCCTGGGGATAACAGGCTGATCTTCCCCAAGAGTCCATATCGACGGGATGGTTTGGCACCTCGATGTCGGCTCGTCGCATCCTGGGGCTGGAGTAGGTCCCAAGGGTTGGGCTGTTCGCCCATTAAAGCGGTACGCGAGCTGGGTTTAGAACGTCGTGAGACAGTTCGGTCCCTATCCGCTGCGCGCGCAGGAGACTTGAGAAGGGCTGTCCCTAGTACGAGAGGACCGGGATGGACGGACCTCTGGTGTGCCAGTTGTCCCGCCAGGGGCATGGCTGGTTGGCTACGTTCGGGAAGGATAACCGCTGAAAGCATCTAAGCGGGAAACCTGCTTCAAGATGAGGTCTCCCACCCACTTGATGGGTTAAGGCTCCCGGTAGACCACCGGGTTGATAGGCCGGGCGTGGAAGCTCCGTGAGGGGTGTAGCGGACCGGTACTAATAGGCCGAGGGCTTGACCACAAAGCTGATTTTTTGAGTCTTTTTGCTCGCATCCACTGTTTAGATCTGAGACCCCTAC
>NZ_JAAFZA010000516.1 GCF_015356865.1 Catenulispora pinisilvae | reverse complement strand
CGGACCAGACGCAACTGCTGGTAGTGGCCGTCGATCAGGACGATCCAGGGGCGGCGGTGTTCGGGGTCGCGGCGGGCGGCCTCGTCGAACCCGGCGGCGATCACCGCGGCCGGGGCGTCGCGGACGCTGGCGAACAGCCACTTGCCGGTGGCTTTCGGCGGTGCCGCCTGTGGTGCCTGACGGCTGGCCATGATGTCGGCGCTGGTGCGCACGGCCGGTGCGGCATCGTAGACGCAGGCGATCTCGGCCATCCGCTTACGGTTGCGTTTCTCCCCGCGTGAGAGGCGTGTGGCCAACTTGGTGGAGGCCTTGGCTGCGGCTTTGGCGGTGTCCGGGCGCAGCGAGTCCGGTCGCATCACGATGCCTTTGCCGTCGAAGGTCAACACCAGCGCGTCGGCTTCCCGGCCCCGGCCTGGGCGGCGGACGGTCCAGAAGGCGTCCACATCCGCGGCAGCGGCCACCGCCAGCGCCTCGATCTGCCGCTTGCCGACCGTCACACCGGTGGCGCGGCAGATCGCGGCCTGCGCCTGCTCGAACGAGCCGCGCGTGGCCTCGATCGCCGCCAGCCGCCGCAGCCCGTGCGAATGTTCACGCTCGGGCAGATTCAACCCCACATCAGCGGGACACAGGTTGCTCGCCGCCAAGGCCCGATAGGCCAGCCGCCTGACTCTGACCGCCCCGAACACCGTGGTCAAGCCCCGCTCATGCCCAGACTCGACCCGAGAACGCGGCCGGTCCTCACCACAACCGACCACATCATCGCGCCGCACCTCACGCACAGCCCGCAAATCCAGATGATCCTGCAACAACGACCGCATCAACTCCCGGCCGGCCCCGGCCAGCCAGTCTTCCAACTCATCATGCGAGGCCGTATCAGCCAGTGGATGGGCCAACTCGGCCAGAATCCCGGCCACCTGCCCCAACGACCGGTCGAACGCACCCGAAGGATCGATCAACTCATACACTTGCACCCGAGGGCTCCTTCTCAACGTTCTGGCTTAGACACCTCGAACGTATCGACAAGGAGCCCTCTCAACACCCCGACCGGCCATCAAGCCCACGTCAAAAACACACCACAGGTCACTCCACAAGAGCCGCACCCAA
>NZ_JAAFZA010000515.1 GCF_015356865.1 Catenulispora pinisilvae | reverse complement strand
GTATAAGAGACAGGTGCTGGTCGCGGGTGCGGTGCTCGTCGCCGGTGCGGTGCTGACCGCCGGTGCGGTGCTCGTCACCGGGGCGGTACTGGTCGCCCGTGCGGTGCTGTTTGCCGTTTTGGGTTCCGGGTCCCGGGCTGATGTCCCAGCCCAGGGTCGCGGCGTGGGCGGCGGCCGACTGTAGGTCCTCCAGGCGGCCGGTCAGCAGGTCCCTGAGGAAGTCGGCGCGGTACTTGTCCTCGACCGCGGCCACCGCGAGCTGCTTGACCACGGCCAGCGCGGCCACCGTCGCGGCGCGTTCGAGGGCTGCGACGTCGGCGGCGTCGAAGGCGCGGCGGTCGGCGAAGGCGACCAGGCGGCCGTGGTCGACCCGGCCGGCGAGGATCGGGACCAGCGCGTGCTGGGTGCCGTGGTGCGCGGTGAGGCCGGGTTGTTCGGCCTCGGTGCGCAGGCGGTGGTCGGCGTGGCTGGTGCGGCTTTTCTCGCCGGTGTGGCTTTTCTCGCCGGTGTGGCCGGTCTGGCCGTCGGGTGCGGGGTCGAAGCAGGGCAGGTGGCACACGGTGTCGGCGCCGTGCTCGGCCAGGATCCGGCCGTCGGGCGTGGTGACCAGGACCGGGCCGCCGAGGATGCGGGCCAGCTCGGCGGTGAGCTCGGCCAGGCCGCCGCCCTCCAGCGCGATCTGGGCCAGGGCGCGGTGGACGTGGTCGGCGCGGGCCAGGACCGCGGACTGGCGGTCGAGCACGTCGGACAGGACGTCGGTGAGGATGTCGTCGAAGGCCACACCCTCGGGCAGCTCGATGACCGGGAAGCCGAGCCGGTCGGCGGCGGCGAGCAGTTCCGGCGGGAGGTCGCCGAGGTAGCGGTGGGGCTTGATCGCGATGGCGGCCAGCCCGGCGCGGTCGAGGTCGGCGATCAGCTCGGTGAGCGGGGAGGGCGAGTGGCGCAGCGGGTAGCCGGTGGTGAGGAGGAGCTCCTTGGGCTTGACCCAGGGGAGGATGTCCGGGACCTCCATCACGTTGACGCGTTCGACGACGCGGTCGTGGCCGGCGTGGCCGGCGACGATGCGGGCGCCGGCCAGGGCGGGGAGGGCCAGGGCTTGGGTGACGGTGAGGCCTATGG
>NZ_JAAFZA010000514.1 GCF_015356865.1 Catenulispora pinisilvae | reverse complement strand
GGTACGGAGGTGCGGAGGTGCGGAGGTGCGGAGGTGCGGAGGTGCGGAGGTGCGGAGGTGCGGAGGTGCGGAGGGTGCGAGAGTGGGCAGCCGTCGGTCCGGTCGGCGGGGCGCTGGGCTGGCTCGCGGGCGGGCAACGGACGGTGGGCGGTGGCGGCGGATGTTGAGGCGCGGCCGAGCTGGCCGATGGGGCGCCAGGGCCGGTTCGCCGAAGCTTCGGGGCGGAGCGTGGCTTCGCGGCGGGTGAGCGAATGTGCGGGCGCACGCATCGCGCGCATGCTGCCCAAGCGCAGCATTGCGACAGGCAGCTCACATAGCACCAGCGCACGGACGAAGCACCGCACGGCAACGCGCGAGCCGATGGGCAGCACACAGCCACGCCGCCATACCCGCGTGCCCCGATGTTCGCGCCGAGTCACGTCGCCATGCCCGCGTGTCCCGATGCCCCGATGCGCGTGCCGAGCCACGCCGCCCCCCTCGTGTGTCCGCGCCCTGTCATGCCGTTCCGGCCGCGGGGCCACGCGCCAGAACGCCGAAGCCGGTAGGCCCACGCGCGCGGCGTGGCGGCGTGGCGGCGTGCCATGGTGGGCGGCTGGTTCTCTCCTTTCCCCCACCCCCATCCCACCTGCTTTTTGGACGCGCGTGGGCGCGTCGCGAGGGGCGGCCGGTCCCGCTGCCGGCCGCGTGTCTCGTTGCGAGGGTGCTTGAGTGCGGCCCTGGGTGGGCCGCGGACTCAAGCGGTGTCGGTGTCGGTGTCGGTGTCAGTGACAGAGTTGGTGTCAGCGTGTTGTCATGCGGCGGCGGGTAGGTTCATCGCCTCCGTGGTTGGGGTGGGCCCCGCGTCGCTCGGATCGGTGCTCGTGCCGACGCCGGGGCCGGCGGCGAGTGCTGGGCCGGCGGCTGTTGCCTCCGCACTCGCGTTGGTCTTGGCTTCGGCCCTGGCTTCGGCGCTCGCTCTGGCACCTACGCCCGCGCCCACGGGCTCCAGCTCAGGTGTGCCGGCGCCAGCACCAGCCCCCACCCCAGCGCCTGCGCTGGTGGCTGTGGCTGTGGCCAGGGCCGCCTCGCGGCGGCGGCCGGGGCCGGGGATGCGGGTGGCGCCGGGGGGTGTGGCGCGGCGGTAGACGG
>NZ_JAAFZA010000513.1 GCF_015356865.1 Catenulispora pinisilvae | reverse complement strand
GGGCGGGGGTGGTCGGTTTGGCCGGGTTGGTTGGTGTGCCCGACGTGCCCGATGCGCCCGACGTGCTCGGTGTCGCGGGCGCCGTCGGTGTCGCGCTCGATGATGTGCCGCCGGGGGTGGTCGCCGTCGCCGTGGTCCCCGCCGACGGCGCTCCGGTCGACGTCGGCCCGGTCGACGTCGGCCCGGTTGAGGGCGTGCTCGTCGCCGCGCCGCCGGTGTTGCCGTGCGAGGAGTCGCAGGCGGCTGTGACCGCCGCCGCGCCGAGTGCCGCGATCCCGCCGCGGAGAATCGTCCGCCTTGTGCTCATACGCTCAAGTATTACTCGGAAAGCGTGCCCCGCCGCGGCTGACGAGCCGCCCGGCCGGGAGTACGGTGCCAGATATGACGCTGCTGGCCCAGCTGGCCGAGGCGGTCGCCACCGGGACCATCGAGGTGGTGGACCTCACCGCGCCGCTGTCGCATGAGACGCCGATCCTGCAATTGCCCGAGCCGTTCAACAACACCGTCCGCTTCGAACTCCGCGAGATCAGCCGCTACGACGAGCGCGGCCCCGCCTGGTACTGGAACGACATCGTCACCGGCGAACACGTCGGCACCCACTTCGACGCCCCGGTGCACTGGGTCACCGGGCGCGACGGCGAGGACGTGGCGCAGGTGGCGCCCCAGCGCCTGATCGCACCCGCGGTGGTCCTGGACGCCTCCGACCGCGCAGCGGCCGACCCCGACCACTTGCTCCAGGTCCAGGACGTGCGCGAGTGGGAGGCGAAGTACGGGCCGCTGCCGGACGGCGGGTGGCTGCTGTACCGCACCGGCTGGGACGCACGCTCCGGCGGCCAGGCCGAGTTCCTGAACGCGAACGAGACCGGCCCGCACACGCCGGGGGTGTCGGCGGAGTGCGCGAAGTGGCTCGCCGAGCAGACGCCGCTGCGGGGGATCGGGGTGGAGACGGTCGGGACGGATGCCGGGGCGGCGCATGGGTTCGATCCGCCGTTTCCATGTCACTCGTACATGTTGGGGGCGGGGAAGTACGGGCTGACGCAGCTGCGGAATCTGGATCGGCTGCCTACGCGCGGGGCGGTGCTGATCGCTGCGCCGCTGCCGATTGTGGGTGGGTCGGGGGGTCCGGTGGGGGTTTTGGGTTTGGGGGGGC
>NZ_JAAFZA010000512.1 GCF_015356865.1 Catenulispora pinisilvae | reverse complement strand
GAGTTGTACAGCGGGCTGCTCATGCCATGGCGCCAGCTACACGGACCCGGCTGCCGACTCGGCCGCGCGGCCCCCACCAGCGGCCCCTCATCCCGGTCGCCCGACAGCAACAGCCCGGCCGTGTTCAAGTCCCGCAGCTTCTGCAACACCGGATCGAACATCGCGCGGCCCGCCCCGCCACTCTGTCGTGCCACCACCACGTGCAGTCCCACATCGCGCGCATACGGCAGCAATTCCACCAGCGGCGCCAACGGATTCGCCGTCGGCGACGCCACCAAGTCGTAGTCGTCGACGAACACGTACACGTCCTTCCCCGTCCGCCAACTCCGCGTCCGCAACTGCGCCGCCGTCACATCCGGCCCCGGCAACCGGTCCCGCAAAGCCTCGGCGAGCTGCGACATCAACGACAGCGCGGCCGGCCCGGCGACCGCATACCCCGCGCTGTACTCCTCCGGCACGACCCCCATCAGGCTCCTGCGGTAGTCGACCACCATGAACCGCGCGTCCAACCGCCCGGCCGCCACCTTCTCGACCAGCCCCGTCGCCACCAACCGCAGGAAGTTCGACTTCCCTGCCTCGCCCTCCCCGAACACCACGAAATGCGGATCGGCCTCGAAGTCCAGCGTCACCGGCAGCAACCGGGTCTCGTCGATCCCGATCGTCACCCCGGCGCCAGGCATCGCGTCGCTCGTAGCCGCGTCGCCGGCCCGTCCGCGCGTCACCAACTCGCCGTACGCAACCTGCGACGGCAGCATCCGCACCCGCGGCGCCACCGGCCCCTGCCACGCCTTCGCGACCGCCGCCGCCAACTCCTCGGCGGGCTTCTCCGTCACGGCGCCGAGCGTGTGCAGCTTCTGCCGCGTCAGGCCTCGCCCCGGCATGCCCTGCGGCACCTCCGTAGCCGTCCGCCGGTCCATCTCGGACTCCATCGGATCGCCGAGCCGCAGCTCCAACCGCGTCCCGACCGCGTCCTTCAGCTGCGCGCGCACATCCGCCCACCGTCCGGTCGACGTCAGCAGGTGCACGCCGAACCCCAACCCGCGCCGCGCGATGTCCACGACGTCCTGTTCCAAGGCCTCGAACTCGTCTCGGAACGCCGCCCAGCCGTCGATGACCAGGAACACGTGCCCCTGGTCCGCGCCGACCCCCGCCTCGCCGACCCC
>NZ_JAAFZA010000511.1 GCF_015356865.1 Catenulispora pinisilvae | reverse complement strand
GACGCCGCGAGCTACGCGGTCAGCGTCGTGGTGCTGCTGCGGCTGGCGCATGTGCCGCAGCCGGAGCCGGGCAGCCGGCCGACGATCATCAGGGATCTGCGGGACGGGTGGGACGAGTTCCGGTCGCGGACCTGGCTGTGGCTCACGACGGTGCAGTTCGCGCTCTTCAACGCCCTGGTCTGGGCGCCGTATCTGGTGCTGGGGCCGGTGGTGGCCGAGCACCGGCTCGGCGGGGCCGGGGCGTGGGGGCTGGTGCTCGCCGCCAACAGCGCGGGGTCGATCGTCGGCGGGCTGGCGCTGCTGGGGCGCAAGCCGCGGCGGCCGTTCCTGCTGTCGGTGGTGGCGACGTTCGGGTACGTGTTCACGCCCGCGCTGCTGGCCAGCAACCTGGCGCTGCCGTTCGTCTGCGCGGCCGCGGCGGTCACCGGGTTCGGCGGGGCGGTCGGGCAGGCGCTGGACAACACCGTGACGCAGAAGCGGGTGCCGGTCGAGGTGCTGGGGCGGATCACGGCCTATCAGACGCTCGGCGCGTTCGCTCTAGGGCCGCTCGGGCTGGTCATCGCCGGGCCGCTGGGGTCGGCGTTCGGGATCGGGGCTTTTCTGGCGTTCGGGGCGGTGTTCCAGTTCGCGACGGTGGCGCTGATGCTTACTTTGCCCACTGTGCGGCGCCTTGACATGGAAGATGAGGACTTGTCGGAACCCTCCGATACGGTGGTCGAAACAGTGATCGAAGATGAGGCTCCGGTATCGCCACCCTCGCCTTCGCCCGCGCCGTCGCCCGCATCGTCAGGAGGTTGACCATGACCGCCGAAGCCGCCGCCCCGCGTACCAGCACCGGGGACCGCTGGACCCGGCACACCGACCACGTCCGCCGCGGAGCCGGGCGGGCGATCTGGGACGCGGCCGAGGCCGAACCGAACCCGCTGGAGGCCATCTCCACCGCCCGCCACCTGGCCGCCGACCTCGTCGACCGGCTGGCCCGCACCACCCCCGAGGGCGAGCACCTGGCCACCTGCCTGGCCCACGGCCGCCCCGGCGAACCGGGCCTGGCCGCCGACCTGGCCATGTCCCGCCGCGCCCGCCGCTGCCTCACCGACCGCGAGGGCGCCGGCACCACCTTCGGCGCCCTCCTGGTCCTGGGCACCCTCACCCGCGCCCCGATCGGCCTCATCCTGCGC
>NZ_JAAFZA010000510.1 GCF_015356865.1 Catenulispora pinisilvae | reverse complement strand
TGCCGAATCCGCTGGCTGTCACCGAAAAGCGCGATGACAGAACCCTACGAAACTACCGAAACCTCCTGCACAGGAGCCCAACCCAAAGCCAACGACGAACCGGACAGACAGTCGCTTTCCGCCCTCTCAATAGTCTCGCGGCGGGCGGCTTCGGCGAGGTCTTCGCCGGGTTCGGCCCAGCCGGCGTGGATCTCCCAGCCGGAGGCGTTGGTGATGTGGCGGTGGCGATGGAGAAGCAGGATTCGGCCGTCAGTGTCCGTGACTGCTGCGCCGACCGATGGCTTGGGGAAGTCGATGACGTGGTGATCCACGCGGAGCCCGGAGGGGAGGGTAACGTCGTCCGACCGTAGACAGACCCAAGGGCTGCTGTAGATCTCGCGGGTGCCGTGGACGGTCCAGCGTGCCATGCCACATGTCCTTCGGGCGGGATTGAACGTCTTCCTCGGCCTGCCATGCATGCTGATCGTAACCATGGCCTTTGGCCATCCTGGCAGCTGTCCACGCCAAGCATTGAGACGTACGCGGATTGGAGCGGTGGCCCGGTGGATCCGATTCGGCGTTCTCCTTGGTCGAGTACGAGCAGGGGGATGCGCTTGGCTTCGTGGGTTCGGTGGGCCGTCGCGGCGCTGGTGTGTACTACTCGCGGTCTTGCGATCAGAGGAGGCTGCTACAGCGGCGATACGGCGTCGAGGGCCAAGTGCCACGGAAACTCATCGAGCCGCGCCTCGCCGGAGCCGTGTGGTTCGTAGTCTTCGGTGCTGGAAGAGAACCGCTTGTGATGGATGGCGTTACCAGCGGCTGTGTTCGACCTGGTGTTGGTTATGGCGACCGTGAGGTTGTGTCGGATGAACGACTACCGCGACCGACGCGGGCGTCCTGGCTTTGTGTAACACGCCGTGAGGATTGCTATCCGGAACGAATGTTCAGTGAAGCTCTCGTGGTCTCTGATACTGCGCGGTCCCTTCGGCGCGCTTGGACAGCCTCAGCATGCTGGCTTCGTACACTAGTCGTGCGCCGGGCTTCGATCTCGGTTCGTCCAGTTGCATTTGGTGCGCAACTACAGCGCGCGGTGAGTGTACCGCGCCAGAATGGACGCATGGCCGTTGACCTGCCCGCTTGTGTGATTGGTTGATCGGCCCGCAGGCTCGACGACTGTGGCCGTGAAACTCATCTATCAGCTCATCGGCAACGTCTTCGCCTG
>NZ_JAAFZA010000051.1 GCF_015356865.1 Catenulispora pinisilvae | reverse complement strand
GGCCGGGGGTCAGCGGCGGTCGTGGTGGGGCCACGGCCAGGCGCAGACGTGCGGCCAGTTCCTGAAGTCCGAACGGCTGGACGACGTAGTCGTCGATGCCGTTGTCGTGACCGCGCAGCCACGCGCCCATGTCGACGCGATGGGTGACGGCGATGATCGGGGCCTGCAGCTCGGTGCGCAGCCGGCGGCAGAACGCCAGCACTTCGCGGTCGACGATGCCGCATTCCAGCAGCACCACGTCCGGGAGCCGCCGCAGCGGCCCGGCCCCGGTGACGTCGGAGGCGTCCAGCACGTCGAACCCCAGCGCGGTCAGACCGCTGCTGAGTGTCCGGCTGCGCCGCCGACCCAATCCGGTGATGAGAACTCGCATACCCATACTGTCCGCCGCCGGGCTCACCATTTGCTCAACGTCGGATAGACGGGCTTGTCAACGGGGGTGTGGTGGCCCTTGAATAGATGCTGACGAGTACCCTGTGGGAACGTTCACACCCCTGGAGCGGCACCGTCAGCCCGACCATTGGTACACGGTTTCCGGTCGCCCGGGCCCACCATAGCGGAGCTGTCCGGAGACCAGCCGCCGAGCTGTCAGGTATTCGAGATAGCGGCGAGTGGTCGGCGCGCTCACCCCGGCCCGGTCGGCCAGTTCCGCGGCCGTCAGCGGCGAGGCCGCCTTCAGGATCCCGACGAGTGCGGCCAGGGTGCTGTCCGAGAGCCCCTTGGGCAACTGGGCCGGGCGCGGTGAACGCAGCCCGTCGAGCATCCGGTCCAGCTCGTCCTGTTGCAGCGCGCCGGAGTTGGCGTCGGCGGACTCCGCGGCCCGCCGGAACTCGGCGTAGGTCTCCAGCCGGGCCCGGAACGTCGAGAACTGGAACGGCTTGATCAGGTACTGCACGATCCCCAACGACACCGCGGCCCGAACCGTCGCCAGATCCCGGGCCGAGGTCACGGCGATCACGTCGGTGGCCTCGCCCCGGGCCCGCAGCGTGCGGCACAGCTCGATGCCGGTCATGTCCGGCAGGTAGACGTCCAGCAGCACCAGGTCCACCTCCCGCGCGGCCAGCACCCGCAGCGCGTCCGCGCCGGTGCGCGCGACGTCGGCGACCTCGAAGCCGGGCACGCGTTCCACGTAGACCCGGTGCGCCTCGGCGAGGACCGGATCGTCTTCGACGACCAGGGTGCGGATCACTGGCCGGCCCGCCTCGGAGTGCGTACTGCCCCCGCAGTGCGTACGTCGATCGGAATGTGGCTGTCCCTCGGGATGTGCACGTCGAACACCGCGCCGCCGCCGTCCGCCGCGGACACCGCGACGCTGCCGTGGTGCCGGTTCACGATCTGCGCGACCAGCGCCAGCCCCAGCCCGCGCCCGGCCTCGGCCTTGGTGGTGAATCCGCGCACGAACACCTCCTCGCGCAGCTCCGGCGGGATGCCGGGGCCGGTGTCGGCGACGCGGACGGTCAGGCCCGAGGCGTCGTCGGAGAGCTCGATCCAGACCCGTTTGGGCCTGTGGCCCTCGGGTCCGGCGACCGCCTCCACCGCGTTGTCGATCAGGTTGCCGACCAGCGTCACGGCGTCGGTCACCGGTAGCGGCAGCTCGCGCACCGCGCTCACCTCCCCGACGCCCAACTCGATCCCGCGCTCCCGGGCCTGGGCGACCTTACCGAGTACCAGCGCGGCCAGAACCGGTTCCTCGACCTCGGTCAGCAGCCGGTCGACCAGCTGTTGCTGGGCCGCCAGCTCGCCGGTCGCGAAGCGTACGGCCTCGCGGGCCCGGTCCAGCTCGATCAGCGTCACGACGGTGTGCAGCCGGTTCGCGGCCTCGTGGTTGGAGGCGCGCAGGGCCTCGGCGAAGCCGCGGACCGAGGCCAGTTCGTCGGTCAGCGCTTGCAGTTCCGTGCGGTCGCGCAAGGTCACCACGGTGCCGAGGTCGCGTCCCGCGCGCCGGGCCGTGGACTGGTTGACCGTCAGCACCCGGTTGTCAGTGAGGTGGATGCCGTCGGTCTCGTCGGCGCCGCCGGCCAGGACCGCGCCGAGCGAGCCGTCGACGCCGAGTTCGGCGGCGGTCCGGCCGGCGCGGGCCGCGGGCAGGTCCAGCAGTCGGACCGCTTCGTCGTTGGCCAGTATCAGTTTCCCGGCCGGGTCCAACAGCAGCAGGCCCTCGCGCATCGCGTGCATGACGGCGTCGTGGTGCTCGTAGAGCTCGGCCAGCGCGACCGGGCCCAGGCCGCGGGTCTGGCGCCGGACTCGGCGGCCGACCGCGTACGCCCCGAGGACCGCCAGCGCCAAGGCCGCCGCCGATATCCCGACCACCATCGGCAGCTGGCGGGCGAACAACGCGCTGAGCCGGTGCTGGGTGATGCCGACCGAGACCAGGCCGATGACGCGGTTCCCGGCCAGCGGGTCGCGGATCGGCACCACCGAGCGCACCGACGGGCCCAGCGAGCCCCGGTAGTTCTCGGTGAACGCCTTGCCGGCCACCGCCGGCGCGATGTGCCCGACGAAGGTCTTGCCGATCAGCGCCGGGTTCGGATGCGTGAAGCGGATACCGGCGGTGGTCATCACCACGACGAAGTCGACGCCGGCCTGCTTCTCCAGCGCGGTGGTCACCGGCAGCAGCGGGCCGGTCGGATCGGCCGTGTGCAGCGCCGCGACGGTGGACGGCGCGCCGGCGACCGCTTCGGCGGTGGACAGGACCTGGCGCCGGGCGCCGTCGTGCTCGGTGGCGCGGGCCTGGAGCACCGCGGCGACGGATCCGGCGCCGGTCAGGAGCAGCACCAGGACGCACTGCATGAGCAGTACCTGGGTGGCGATGCTGAACCGGCTCCGGAGGCGACGCATGCCCCGCAGTGTCCCCGACGATCCGTGATCGTCCAAGGTGAGCGCCGCGCCGAGGTGCGGATCGGGCAACGCGTGTTTCGCATGCGCGTAATGCGCGTAACCGCGAACGTGATCTGTGACCTGCCCCACAGTGAACGGCGTCCGTCATCCGCCCCGGCCGTTCACAGCCGTGTTCAGGGGAGCGACCCATGTCCGAAACCTCACCGCCGCCGACCCGCAGCCGCTGGTACCGGCAGCTCTACTTCTGGGTCCTGGTCGGGATCGCCGCCGGCATCGGGCTCGGCGCCGCCGCGCCCGGGGTGGCCACCCAGCTCCAGCCGCTCGGCGACAGCTTCGTGAACCTGATCCGGATGGTCATCACCCCGGTGGTGTTCGTGACCGTGGTGACCGGGATCGCCGGCGTCGGCAAACTGCGCGAGGTGGGCCGGGTCGGGATCAAGTCCCTGATCTACTTCGAGGTGCTGTCCACGGTCGCGCTGGCGATCGGGCTGCTGGTGATGGACGTGCTGCGGCCCGGGGCCGGGGTGCACGCCAAGGTGCCCAAGGCCACCGGCGCGGCCGCGGACTACATCAAGACCGGGCAGACCCAGTCCGCCTGGCACTACCTGACCGACATGGTGCCGAACAGCATCGTCGGCGCGTTCAGCACCGGCAGCGTGTTGCAGGTGCTGGTGATCGCGGTGCTGGTGGCGGTGGCGATCAAGCTGGTCGGCGCGCCGGCCGAGCCGGTGGCCCGCGGCATCGAGGTGGTCGGCAAGGTGCTGTTCAAGGTGCTGGGGATCGTCATGTACGCCGCCCCCGTCGGCGCGTTCGGCGCGATGTCGTTCACCGTCGGGAAGTACGGGCTGCACACGCTGACCAGCCTGGGCAAGCTGATGGCGGTGTTCTACGGGACCTCGGCGCTGTTCGTCATCGTGGTGCTCGGCGCGGTCGGCCTGACCCAGCAGGTCAACATCTTCAAGCTGGTGCGCTACATCGCGCCGGAGCTGCTGGTGGTGCTCGGCACCTCCTCCAGCGAGACCGTGCTGCCGCGGATCATGGACAAGTTGGAGCAGGCCGGGGTGCGGCGGGACGTGGTCGGGCTGACCGTGCCGGCCGGGTACTCGTTCAACCTGGACGGCACCTGCATCTACCTGACGCTCGGCGCGCTGTACGTCGCGCAGGCGCTGGACGTGCACCTGTCGCTGGCCCAGCAGGTGACGATCCTCGGCGTCCTGCTCCTGACCTCGAAGGGCGCGGCCGGCGTCACCGGCAGCGGGTTCATCGTGCTGGCCGCGACGCTGTCCACGGTCGGCACCATCCCGGTCGCCGGGATCATGCTGATCTTCGGCATCGACAAGTTCATGAGCGAGTGCAGAGCCCTGACAAACCTGTGCGGAACGGCCGTCGGCACCATCGTCATCGCCGGCTGGGAGGACGCATTGGACCGCGAACGGCTCTCTTCCCAGCTCAACGGGCATGGGGAGGGCTCCCCGGAACCGGTTACAGATGGTGTGGCAATTCCGGCATAACGGGGCGTAATTTCAGGGAAACCGCTGGTGAGGGCCTTAAGGGTGGTTGCCAACCGGTGGCCGGGGCTGGCAGTCTCTGAGGTGTTCACACGGGGCTGGAAGCAATCGCTGACCGGCTGGGGACGCGTCCGGCAGGCGGACGCACGAAACTTAGGGGAGCCCGATATGGCGAACTTGAATGTCACCTATGGCGAGATGCACACCGTTGCCGGTCAGCTGACGCACTTCGAGCAGCAGCTGGAAGACACCCTGCGCCAGGCGCAGGCTCTGGTCTCCAACCTGGTGCAGTCCGGCTTCGTCACCGACCAGGCGTCGAAGGCCTTCGACGCGTCGTACTCCGACTTCACCAAGGGCGCGACGCAGATGATCAGCGGTATGACCGGCATGGTCAACTACCTGAACCAGGCTGCCGACCAGCTGGAGCACACCGACACCTCGCTGGCCCAGGCGATCAAGGGCAAGTGACCCTCCGCTCGGCCCGCACGGCGGGTCGGGTGTGAGCGTCCGGCGGGCCTCTCCTTTTGGAGGGGCCCGTTTCGCTGGGTTGAGAGCAGGAGCAGAGCGTTGAACCCGACTCGGCCGGAGGCCACCGGCGGCGAGGTCCTGCGACGCCTCAAGAACCTCGGCGGCGCCAAGCGCGGGAAGCTGGAGGACTGGGGCTATCCGGTCGCGCAGCTTGCCGCGTGGGCCGCGGGCGGGGATGCGCAGGCTGATGAAGTCGACGCGCTGCTCGCCATCATCCTGAACCGCGGTGGCTATCAGCACGATGCTGATGACGTCGCGGCGGCCGAGAAGATCGGCAAGAAGCTGGGTGCCAAGATGACGCCGCACGCGTATCTGGTGGCGCAGCACAAGGCGGAGCCGTTGCCCGTCTACAACCTGCGCCCCGGGGTGGTTCCGGGGCACGGGTCCATGTCGAACAAGGCTTTGCTGGCCGTCTTCGGCGGCGTCTTCTTGGCGATCGTCATCGGCGGCGTGGTTGTCGCCGCCCTGGGCTAGCGGCTAACCGCGCTGCCGCAGGCTCTCCGTGTATCCCACGCATGCCGCGTAGTCCGGCAGCAGGCCGCTGTCCCGGGCCTCCGACAGCGAGGGCGACTTCGTGTCCCGCTCCGACAGCTGCGGTACCTCGACCTGCCAGTCGATGCCGAGCTCCGCGTCCAGCGGGTACACCCCGTGTTCGTGGCCGGGGCTGTACGTCGCCGAGCACAGGTACGTCAGGGTCGCGTCGTCGGTGAGGGCCGCGAAGCCGTGGCCCAGGCCTTCGGCGATGTAGACGGCCCTGCGGGTCTGCTCGTCGAGGCGGACGCCCTGCCACTGGCCGAAGGTCGGGGAGCCGACGCGGATGTCGGCGATCACGTCCAGGACCGCGCCGCGGGTGCAGGTGACGTACTTCGCCTGGCCCGGGGGGACGTCGGCGAAGTGGACGCCGCGCACGACGCCGGCCGCCGACACCGACAGGTTGCCCTGCCTCAGGTCCAGGGGGTGGCCGACGGCTTCGGCGAGCTGGTCGAAGCGGTACCACTCGGTGAACAGGCCGCGGGGGTCGCCGTGGAGCTGCGGGGTGATCTCCCAGGCGCCGGCGATCGACAGGGGGGCGACGTCCATGCGGGGTGCGCTCTCGTTTCCGGTAGGAGTCGGTCGGAGGATGTCGGTCAGGCAGGGTCGGTCAGAGGAGGTCGGCCAGAGGAGGTCGGCGCGGGTGCCGGTGAAGGTCCGCGCCGACGAAATGACGTGCTCGGGGAAATGACGTGCGCGGGTCAGATCGCGGGGTCGAGCAGGTGTTGCAGATACTCGCCATAGCCGCTCTTGCACAGCGGCTCGGCCAGCGCCGCCAGCTGCCGGTCGTCGATGAAACCCGAGCGCCACGCCACTTCCTCGACGCAGCCGACCTTGTACCCCTGTCGTTGTTCTATGACGCGCACGTATTCGGCGGCCTGGACGAGGGAGTCGAAGGTGCCGGTGTCGAGCCAGGCGGTGCCCCGCTCCAGCACCTGCACCTGCAACTGGCCGCGGTTCAGGTACTCGACGTTGACGCCGGTGATCTCCAGCTCGCCGCGGGCGCTGGGCTTGAGGTGCCGGGCGATCTCCACGACCTGGTTGTCGTAGAAGTACAGACCCGGGATCGCGAAGCGGGACTTGGGCTTGTCCGGCTTCTCCTCGATCGAGACGGCGTGGCCGGTCTCGTCGAACTCCACCACGCCGTACTCGCGCGGGTTGGCCACCTGGTAGGCGAAGACCACACCGCCGGCCGGCTCGGTGAGGGTGCGCAGCTGCCGGCCCAGGCCCACGCCGTGGAAGATGTTGTCGCCGAGCACCAGGGCCACCGAGTCGCCGTCGATGAACTCCTCGCCGAGGATGAAGGCCTGGGCCAGGCCGTCGGGGCGTTCCTGGGCGACGTAGCTCAGATCCAGGCCCCACTGGGAGCCGTCGCCGAGCAGCCGCTGGAACTGCACCTGGTCCTCGGGGGTGGTGATCACCAGGATCTCGTAGATGCCCGCCATCACCAGCGTGGAGAGCGGGTAGTAGATCATCGGCTTGTCGAAGACCGGCATGAGCTGTTTGGACACGCCCTTGGTGATCGGCCACAGCCGTGAGCCGGTCCCGCCGGCCAGGATGATCCCACGCATGCTGGCTACTCTAACGGCGCTTCCTCTGGTCGCCGCTCTGGTCGCCGGTTCGGCCAGCTGCTGGGAAGTGGGATTGAGGAACGGCCGGTAGCATCGCGCAGGTGAGGATTCTTGTCACCGGCGGTGCCGGGTTCATCGGCTCTGAGTATGTCCGCCAGCTCCTGTCCCGGCCCGGCTCCGCCGATTCGGTGACGGTGCTGGACGCGCTGACCTATTCGGGGGTCGAGGCCAACCTCGAGCCCGTACGCGACGATCCACGCTTCGCCTTCCGGCGCGGCGACATCCGGGACGCGGAGGTCGTGGACGCCGTCATGGCCGGGCACGACGCCGTCGTGCACTTCGCCGCCGAGTCGCACGTGGACCGCTCGATCCTGGGCGCCGGCCCGTTCGTGACCACCAACGTGGTCGGCACGCAGGTGCTGCTGGACGCCGCGCGCAAGCACAACGTGGGCCGGTTCGTGCACGTCTCCACCGACGAGGTCTACGGCTCCATCGATGAGGGCTCCTGGACCGAGGAATGGCCGCTGGCGCCGAACTCGGCGTACTCGGCCTCCAAGGCCGGCTCGGACCTGCTGGTGCTGGCCTACCACCGCACGCACAAGATGGACGTGGTCGTCACCCGCTGCTCCAACAACTACGGGCACTACCAGTTCCCGGAGAAGATGATCCCGCTGTCGGTGACCAACCTGATCGACGGCGGCACCGTCGCGCTCTACGGCGACGGCGCCAACATCCGCGACTGGCTGCACGTCTCCGACCACTGCCGCGGCATCGACCTGGCGCTGCGCCAGGGCCGGGCCGGCGAGGTCTACAACATCGGCGGCGGCACCGAGCTGAGCAACAAGGACCTGGTGCAGCTGATGCTGGACGCCACCGGCAAGGACTGGTCCTCGGTGCGCACGGTCGAGGACCGCAAGGGCCACGACCGGCGTTATTCGCTGTCCATCGACAAGATCCGGGCCGAGCTCGGCTACGAGCCGCGGGTGAGTTTCGACGAGGGCATCGCGCAGACCATCGACTGGTACAAGAACAACCGCGCGTGGTGGGAGCCGTTGAAGGCGAAGGCGGCTTTGGAGAGCGCCGGGCAGGACGCGGCGGCTGCGAACTCGGCGGCTGGGAACGCGGCGGCTGGGAACGCGGCGTCGGGGACGGCGTCGGGGTCGGAGTCGGGGAGCGCGGCCCGGTGAGCCGCCCGATCGTCATCGTGCCGGGGCGCGAGGCGCCGCGGCGCTGGCTGGTGACCGGGGCCGGCGGCCAGCTCGGCGCGGACCTGGTGGCCCTGCTGAAGGCCGAGCCGGCCGCGCAGGTGACCGCGCTGACCCGGGCCGAGCTGGACGTCACCGACGCCGCCGCGGTGACCGCCGCGGTCGACGGCCACGACATCGTGGTGAACGCCGCGGCCTGGACCGACGTCGACGGTGCCGAGACCCACGAGGCCCAGGCCACGGCGGTCAACGGCGGCGGCGTCAGCAGCCTGGCCTCGGCCTGCGCGGCCGGCGGGGCCCGGCTCATCACCGTCTCGACCGACTACGTCTTCGACGGCAAGGGCACCGCCCCCTACGCCGAATACGCGCCGACCGACCCGATCAACGCCTACGGCCGCTCCAAGCTGGTCGGCGAGCAGGCCGTGCTCGCGGTGCTGCCGGAGACCGGCTACGTGGTCCGGACCGCCTGGCTCTACGGTGCGCACGGCGCGAACTTCGTGCGCACGATGCTCCGGCTGGCCGGCGAGCGGGAGACCCTGGACGTGGTCGACGACCAGGCCGGGCAGCCGACCTGGACCGGCGCCCTGGCCGGGCAGCTGATCGCGCTGGGACTGGCGTCGGGGGCCCCGGCCGGGATCTACCACGGCACCGCCGCCGGCCAGACGACCTGGTTCGGGCTGGCCCGCGCGGTGTTCGAGGAGGCCGGGCTGGACCCCGAGCGGGTCCGGCCGACCACCTCGGACAAGTACGTGCGGCCCGCGGAGCGCCCGAAGTACAGCGTGCTCGGGCACGACCGCTGGGCCGAGGCCGGGATCCCGGAGATGGCGGACTGGCGCGCGATGCTGACCGCCAGCGGGGTGGCCGCCGCAGGTCAGCTCGGCTGAGGCCGGATTCGCCGGCCCGACCCCGGTTCGACCCCGGTTCGACCCCGGCTCGACCATTTGGACGACTTCGGGCCGGATCAAGGCCGGCAAGAGGCATTACCGGTCGGATTGTCGGACATAACGACCCCATGACCGACATGTATGACGGTGGCGACCGCGGAACCGGTAGGGCCGAGGAAATGCGCGACCGCGGGTCCGCTTACAGCGAGGGTCTCCGTGACCGCGAGGGCGGCATGCGCGATCGCGGGCCCGATCGCGGGGACCGCGGATTCGACCGCGCAGATCGCGTCGAGGCCGAGAACCCGCTCCGGATCCTCGGGCAGGCCGCGTGGCAGGCGCTGATGGTGATGGGGCTGGCGGCGATCGCCATCGGCGTGTGCGCGGTCGTCTGGCCCGGCCGCACGCTGCTGGTCCTCGGCGTGCTGTTCGGGATCTACCTGCTGATCAGCGGGGTCATGGAGATCATCGCGGCGTTCGGCGACCACATCAGCGCCGGGATGCGGGTACTGAACGTGATCGTCGGCGCGCTGTCCATCCTGCTGGGCCTGTTCTGCTTCCGGAACTCGCTGCGCAACTCGGTGCTGCTGCTCAGCCTGTGGATCGGCATCGGGTTCCTGATGTGGGGCATCGCGACCATCGCGACCAGCGCCTCGGCGCCGGCCGGAGTGGTCGGCCGGGGCTGGGGCATGTTCGCCGGCTTCATGACCATGCTGGGCGGGATCATCGTCATCTCCTGGCCCATCGGCTCCATCTTCACCCTGGCGGTCTTCACCGGGATCTGGCTGATCGCGATCGGCCTGATCGAGGTGATCCACGCCTTCACGCTGCGCGGGAAGGTACGGGGAGCGGCCGATTCCAGGTCCGGGTCGGGCAGGCACGCGACCGTCTAGACGGGCGCGCGTCAGCGCCGCACCGCCGGATGCTCGGCCCCCGCTGGGAGATAGCGGGGGTCGACGCGTTCCCGGAAGCCGTCGCGGAATCCGCGCAGCAGGGCCGGGACGTGGGTGCGGCGGCGCGGCTCGAACAGCAGCGTGTTGGTGAGGCGCTCGCCGAGGAAGACGAAGCTGGAGGCCAGGGCGCGGGGCCGGCTGGCGAAGTGGCCGCGGTGCAGGATCGAGACGTTGCGGCCGATCCAGTACAGGCGCCAGGCGGGGTAGTGGCTGTAGTGGACGGTGCGGCCGAACTTGGTGTGCACCTCGCAGGCACCGATCTCGTGCGGCAGCCGCAGCCGCCAGTCGATGACGATGCCCCAGCCCGCCCGCCGGACGTCCAGGCAGAAGGCGATGTCCACCCAGTCCAGGAACATGTCCTCGTTGAACCGCACCTTCTCCAGCACCTCGCGCCGCACCAGCATCCCGGAGGTGATGACCGCCTCCTCATCGGAAACGCCGTCGGTGCGCCGCGCGTCGGAACAGTAGTAGCGCTGGTGCTTCGGGTCCCAGGGGCTCGGCGCCGCGATCCCGACCGCCGCGTCGTCGAGGTCGGCGGCCAGGCCCGGGACGATCTCCGGCGGCAGCTCGGAGTCCTGGTCCAGGAACAGGACGGCCTCGATCTCCGGCGGCAGCTCGCGCACCGCGATGTTGAGCGCGGCGCCCAGGCCCACGTTGCGGCCGTGCGCGATGACCGTGACCCGCGGCCCGGCCAGCGCGGGAGCCGAGGAGACCGGGTCGGAGCCGTCGGCCGCGCCCGGGGTGTTGTCCACCACGATGACCGAAGCACAGCCGCGCAGCGCCGCCTCGACGGCCGCGGCGAGGCGTTCGTCGGGGTGGTAGGCGGTGAAGACGGCGGCGACGCGCATGGCGGGAAACCCACCTTTCAGTGACGGAATCTACAAGCGTATATTGTGCCGATTGGCATCGACTACCATCGAATCTTGTGTCCCCTCACCGCGTCGTGCGCTCCGTTCTGAGCCGCTTGACCACGCCCGGCCCGCTGTTGGCGATCGGGCTGGGGGCGACGACGGTCGCCGGGTCGCTGTGGATCGCGACATTCAACCACTCGCTGAGCCCGCAGTCCGCGACGGTCCTGCTCTCCTTCTACTTCCTGGTCGGGACGATCGGCACCGGGGTGCTGGCGGGCCTGGAACAGGAGATGACGCGCACCGTCGCCCGGGCGCACGCGGTGGGCCGCCCGGTCGGCGCGGCGGTGCGGGGCCAGCTGCGGCAGGCCGCCGGGCTCGCGGCCGTCACGGTCGTGGTGCTGGCCGCCGCCTCGCCGCTGCTGCTCTCGCACTGGCTGGGCCACAGTTGGCTGATGGGGCTGGCGCTGCTGGCGGGGCTGGCCTCGACGTGGGCGGCGTTCCTGGTGCGCGGGGTGCTGGCCGGCTGCCAGGACTTCCGTTTCTACAGCCTGACGCTGGTCGTGCAGGGTGTGGCGACGATCGTGCCGAGCTCGCTGCTGGCGCTGGCGTGGTCCGGCCACATGGTCGGCTACGCCTTCGTCTTCGCGCTCGCGCCGCTGGTCTCGGCGATCAGCGGGCTGGCTTCGCCGACGGCGCGGCGGTCTTGGCGGGCTATCGGCGGTGCGGCCGGCGCGGGTGCCGTCCCGCAGCCGGAACCGGCCGGGGCGGCCGAGGCCGCCGAAGCGACCGGGCTTGCTGAACCGGCAGAGCAGGCCGGACCGATCGGGTCGGCCGGGCCGTCCGAGTCGGCCGCGTCGACCGCAGGAATGATCTTCGCGGAGGAAGTCGTCGCCACCGGCGACGGCGCCGAGGCCATGCCGACCCCGGCCGCGCCCGAAGCCGCCGACGAACCCGGCGGCAGTGCCCGCGAGAAGCTGATCCTGCTCACCCTCGCCACCCTCGTCAGCCAGCTGCTGATCAACGCGGTCCCGCTGATCATCGACCACCAGGTGCGGCCCGAGGTGGCCAAGTCGCTCGGCTCCTCGATGGGCATGTCCCGGCTGGCGTTGCTGTGCCTGTTCCCACTTCAGGCCCCACTGCTGCCGCTCCTCGCCGCCGCCGCGGTCCGCCACGACTTCCGCGAGGTGCGCCGCAAGGTCGGGTTCCTGGTGGCGGCCTGCCTCGGCGCCGGCGCCCTCGGGGTGATCGTCGTGGCCGCGGTCGGTCCGTGGCTGCTGCGGACGTATTTCGGTTCCAGCTACCGGTTGTCGGAAATCTTCCTCGCAGCCCTCGCCCTGAGCACCGCGTTCCTCATGACCGCCTTCGTCCTGCAATCCGCGCAGGTCGCGCTGAACCGGCACCGGGTGGTCTTCGCCTCGTGGCTGGCCGGGCTGGCCGCGATGGCCGTGGTCTTCGTGCTGCCGCTGGCTCCGCTCACGGCCGCGGCGTGGGCCGGGATCCTCGGGCCGCTCGTCGTGACGGTGATCGCGGCCGGCGATGTGATGTTGGTGACGCGGTCGGTGCCGAGCGTGATCAAGCCCGCCGCCGACTCCTCCGGCGGAGGTCCGGCCCCGGTCGAGGCGCCGGTCGAGACGCCGGTCGAGGCCGTGGCGCCGGTCGTCGCGGAGGCCGTCGCGGAGGCCGGCGCCACGGCCGCGCCGGTCGCGGAAGGAGTGCGCCGATGAGCGCTATGCCCTGGCGGGATGGTCCAGAGCGCCGCGATCCCGGAATGGAACCAGATAGACTGCCCGGGTTCACCCATCGGGATCAGCCGACTACCGACGCGCCGGGGCGCGGCTTTGCGCGCCAGCACTCCGGGACGCGCCATCACTCCGGGAGTGGATCCGCATGAAACTGGCCATAATGACCGGTGTCGTGGCGCTCCTGCTGCTGGCACTGATCTTCGAGCTGTTGCGCCGCCGTCAGCTGCGGGAGAAGTACGCGGTGCTGTGGCTGGTCGTCGGGCTCGTCACGCTGCCGCTGGGGTTCATCCCCTGGAGCCTGGACAACGTTTCCAGCTGGCTGGGCGTGGCCAGCGGCGCCAGCCTGGTGCTGTTCCTGGCGGTGGTCTTCCTGCTGATCGTGTGCATCCACCTGAGCTGGGAGGCCTCCCGGCTGGAGGACGAGACCCGGTCGCTGGCCGAGGAGGTCGCGCTGATCCGGGCCGAGCTGCGCGAGGTGAACGAGCGGCACAGCGCGTTGGAGGCCGAGGTCGAGCAGGTCCGCGCGGCGCAGGAGAACGGCGCGGCGAACGGCACCGCCAACGGTCACACCGTCGGGATCGTGACCCAGCGGGACGGGAAGGCGGTCGTCGGTGAACGCTGACAAGCGCGTCCTGATCATCATCCCGGCCTGGAACGAGGCTGACTCGATAGCGGACGTCATCTCCGAGGTCCGCGGCGAGCTCCCGGCCTACGACGTCCTGGTGGTCAACGACGGCTCCACCGACGCCACCGAGCGCGTGGCCCTGGCCTGCGGCGCCCGCGTCGTCTCGCTGCCCTACAACCTCGGCGTCGGCGGCGCCATGCGCCTGGGCTACCGCTACGCCGACGAGAACGACTACGACGTGGCGATCCAGCTCGACGCCGACGGCCAGCACGACCCCCGCTACGTCCCCAAGCTCATCGACGGCCTGGCCGACGCCCGCCTGGTCCTCGGCGCCCGCTTCGCCGGCGAGGGCGAGTACCAGGTGCGCGGCCCGCGCCGCTGGGCCATGACCCTGCTGTCCGGGGTGATGTCCCGGATGGCCAAGACCAAGCTGGACGACACCACCTCGGGCTTCCGGGCCTGCGACCGCGAGATCATCCGGCTGTTCGCGCAGTGGTATCCGGTCGAGTACCTGGGCGACACCGTGGAGACCCTGGTCCGGGTGATCCGGCTCGGACACCCGGTCGGCCAGGTCCCGGTGGCGATGCGCCCGCGGGCCGGCGGCGTGCCCAGCAACTCGCCGGTCAAGGCGGCGGTCTACCTCGGCCGGGCGCTGATCACGCTGCTGCTGGCCGTCAACCGCCGATGACCGACCCGCTGCCACCCACCGAACCCCGGACGACGAGGCCGTCACAGATACCCATGACCACCATCGACATCATGCTGCCGTACTACGGCGACGTGGCCCTGATGCAGACCGCGGTGCGCAGCGTCCTGGCGCAGTCCGATCCCGACTGGCGCCTGACCGTCGTCGACGACGGCCGGGAACCCGGCGTCCCGGCGTGGTTCGCGGCTCTGGCCGACCCGCGCGTCCGCTACCAGCGCAACGAGCGCAACCTCGGCGTCACCGGCAACTTCAACAAGTGCCTGGACCTGGTCGAGGCCGACTACATGGTGATGATGGGCACCGACGACGTCATGCTGCCCAACTATGTCGCCGAGATCCGCCGCATCGCCGGGGAACACCCCGGCGTCGGCATCATCCAGCCCGGCGTGCAGGTCATCGACGGCGCCGGCCAGGTCGTGAACACCATCGCCGACCAGGCCAAGGCCCGCATCTATCTGCCGCGCTTCAGCGGCACGGTGCTGATGGGCGGCGAGGAACTGGCCGCCAGCCTGCTGCGCGGCTGCTGGTTCTACTTCCCGTCGCTGTGCTGGCGCTCCGCGGCCATCAAGAAGGCGGCGTTCCGGCCGGACCTGGACATCATCCAGGACCTGGCGATCGTCATCGACCTGATCGAGGCCGGCGAGACCATGGCCCTGTCCGACGAGCTGGCCTTCCACTACCGGCGCCACGAGGGCAGCGTCAGCTCGGCCGAGGCCATGGCCGGCAAGCGCTTCGCCGAGGCCCGCCGCTACTTCGTCGGCGCCGCCGCGCAGATGGACGCGCTCGGCTGGCCCAAGGCGGCCAAGGCGGCGCGGCGTTACACGGCGTCCCGCCTGCACGCGGTGACGCTGTTCCCGTCCGCGCTCAAGGCCCGCTCGGTGCCCGGCATGAAGAACCTGGCGCGCCACGCCTTCCTGCCCGCGCCGCGGCCGGGGCGGCCGGGGCGGACGCCGAGCGAGTCGAAGCGGTGACCGGTGCCGACGGCAGGCACCGGCAGTCTGAGGGGACACCAGTGAGAATCGCCGCGGTCGTGACCGCCTACCATCCCGACGAACGACTGCTGGCCGTGGTCGACTCCGTCCACGAATCGTGCGCCGAGATAGTGGTCGTGGACAACACGCCTGAGGGCGCGGCCTCCATGGCGGACAAGATCGAGGACACGGACGCGATCACCGTCCTGCGCTCCGGTGTGAACCGGGGCCTGGCGCACGCGCTGAACCTCGGCGTCTCGCGGCTGTCGGCGGGAATCGAAGCGGTCATCTTCCTGGATCAGGACTCTGTCTTGGCACCCGATGTGGTGCCGCGCCTGGCCGAGCACTTCGAGGACCGCAGTATCGGCATCGCGACACCGGCGCCCTGGGACCCGGTCCACGAGCGCTTCTACGAGACCTTCTCCGGCCGCCACGAGGACGTCGCCGACCGGGCCATCTCCATCACCTCCGGGATGCTGATCCGCCGCGACCTGCTGGCGCGCGTCGGCGAGTTCCGCGAGGGGTTCTTCGTCGACTACGCGGACTTGGAGTACTCGCTGCGTGTCCGCCGGACCGGCGCGCGCATCATCCAGGACAAGCGGCTGAGGCTGCCGCACTCGATCGGGGAGCGCCGCACCCACAGCTTCTTCGGGATGCGTATTCCGGTCACGCACAAGGCTGCCTGGCGGGACTACTGGCAGCTCCGGAACGGGCTGATCACGGTGCGGGAGCAAGGCCGGTTCTCGCCGGCGTGGGCGGTGACCGCGGTGCTGTACCTAGGACGTGCCGCGGTGCACGCGGTGCTGTTCGAGGACGACCGGCGCGCGCATGCCGGAGCGGTACTGCGTGGGGTGCGCGACGGGGTGACGCAGAAGTACAGCTTGCGTTATCTGCCTGAGGGCGCGGAGCTGACGGTCGACACCGAGCAGGGACGGCGGGCTTAGCAGCCTACGACGAACACGTCTGAGTCTCGGTCACCCGCCACACATAGAGCCGCGAATCCCCCACCACGCCATACGTCTTGTACTGCTCCTCCGAAACCAGCTCCCAGCCCAGCCCGGGGTGCGACGAAGGCGTGACCATGTAGCAGACGAAGTGGTTCGGCAGATACCGCAGGCCCCCGAACACATCGAGCCCCACCGAGCGGTCCGGGTGGTCGGTCATCGCGGTGGGGGAGTGGTAGCCGTCCCAGACCAGCCCGGCATCGACGTGCCGGGCATCCGCCGCGCCGCTCGCGACGATGCGCGTCGCGGTGTTCCACACCGCCTTGTCGTAGCTGAAGGCATTGGCCATCAGCGTCGCGCTGGTGACCGTCACCATCCCGGCGGCCAGCACGACCGGCACGATCCGCTTCGGCGCCCACAGCGACCCGAGCGCCGACGTCGACGCCGGGCCCGCGACCGATGCGGGGCCGGAGACCCCATCGGTGCCGCGCCCCGACATCAGGAGCGCCAGCGCGGGGATCGCCATCGGGATCAGGTACCGGTCATAGATGTCGCGTCCCTGGCCGACCTCCATCAGCGTGCCGAGGACTGTGGCCGCGGCGAACAGCGTCATCTCGGGCCGGATGCCCAGCGTCCAGCCGTCTGTCCGCACGCGCTCCACGACCGAGCCGACCAGCAGCGCCGCCGCGACGTAGGCCACCCACGCCAGGACCATCCACCACCCGCTGCCGAGCAGTATCGGCCGTCCGGGGGAGCTGGCCGACGGGTAGGCGCCGACGTGGGTCACGTAGTTCCCGAGGAACGCGCCTTTGTCCCAGCCCACCAGCGCCGAGGCGACGAGTGTCACGCCGGCCGCGCTCCAGCCGCGCCATGACCACCCTCGCGGCCGCACCACGGCGAACACCACGGGGCTCACGGTGAGGGCGACGATCAGCAGGCCCTGGATCATCTCGGTCGACACCAGTTCGGCCGTCACGTGGCGGACGGTGAAGTCCGGCGCGCTGCCGCCCGGCACCTTGCGGCGCCACAGCTCGAACGTGCCCAGCACGGCCAGCACCAGCACGCCCACACCGAGGACCACCGGGATCCGGAACACCGGCCCGCGATCGGCCCGGTACCGGGCCCGGAACAGCGCGACGATGAGCACCGCTCCGGGCGCCGCGATGACCTGCTCGCGCACCGTCGCGCCCCACAGGCCGACCGCGCAGGCCCCGGCCAGCCAGGGCAGCGAGGCGCGGTCCAGCGCCCGCCGGCCCAGCGCCAGCGTCCCGGCGATCGCCGCGAAGGCCGGGATGTCGGTCATGAACGACGTCGACAGCAGCGCGAAGCCCGGCCACAGCGCCACGGCCAGCGTGCCCAGCGCGGCCCGGCGCCGGCCGTCCGGGCCCAGGACGCCGATCAGCGCGTCGTAGCACGCCAGCAGGCCGACCACCGCGATCCCGGCGATGAACACCGACTGCGCCGCCAGCGACGCCCCGACCGGCCAGGCCAGCACCACCAGGCCGGCCAGGCCCATCATGTTCCAGTTGTACATACGCACCTGGCCGGTGTGGACGAAGTCCTGCGCCGAGCGGCCGAAGGCCCAGGTGTCGTTGTGCGGGATACCCAGATTGCCGCTCAGGGCCGCGTAGGCGAGCGGGATGAAGACACCCAGCAGCAGCGCCGCACCCAGATATGGCAGCCACCCTCCGGGGCTGTGCGCGGTCCGGACGTCGCCGTCGCCGCCCTCGAAAGGGACAGCTGCGCGGGTATCCTGCGCGACGCCTGTCGCCAAGGCTGCCGCCCCCGTTTCCTCACCTTGGGTACACCTGGATCTCGACCGTCTGAGGCTACCCCAGGCACACAGGCCGCTGCCGCCGGTCCACTACGATGAAACGATGCCGACGATCGCCGCGGTCGCCACCGCCTTCCACCCCGACGAACGCCTGACGGCGGTCGTGGAGGCGGCGCTGAAGAGCTGCGAACGGGTGGTGGTCGTTGACAACACCCCCGGCGACGGCCCGTTCCTCACCGACACGCTGCGCGACCGCGACGGGGTGACGGTGCTGCGCGACGGGGGCAACCGGGGACTGGCGGGAGCGCTCAACAGCGGCGTGGACACGCTGCTGGCCGGGAACGATGGCCAGGCCGGTACTAGCGACAACGGTGGCCAGGTCGGCACTGGCGATACGGACAGTGCGCAGCCGGATCTGTTCCTGTTCCTGGACCAAGACTCAGTCCTCGGCGAAGACATGGTGCTCGCCCTGGCTCAGCACCTGACAACCGACGCCACGGTCGGCATCGCGGCCCCAGCGGCTTGGGACGAACAGCAGGGGCGCTACTACGAGCCGGGCACGGAGAACGGCCCAGACATCGCCGACCGGGACACGGTCATCACCTCCGGAATGCTGGTCCGCCGCGAAGTCCTCACCAAGGTCGGCCCCTTCCGCACCGAGTTCTTCGTCGACCACGTCGACAACGACTTCTGCCTCCGCGTCCGCGCCGCGGGCTACCGCATCGTGCGCGACAAGCGCCAGAAGCTGGCCCACAGCCTCGGTCAGCGCAACCAGCACAAGCTGCCGGGCGTGGCGTCGGTGTCGTCCTCGCGGCACCCGACGTGGCGCCTGTACTGGATCGCCCGGAACGGCACGGTCCTGATGCGCGAGCACCGCAAGGACGCCCCGGTATGGACCCGGAACACGGCGGCGTACCTGGTCTGGTGGTTCGCGCTGCGGACCGCGATCGAGGCACCGCGCGGGGCGCGGGCGCTGGCGATGGCGCGGGGATTTCGGGATGGGGCTCGGGGGAGGGTGGATCGGCGGTATTTGCCGCCGGGAGCTGTGCTTTAGGGCTGTTACAACGGCGTCCCGGAAGCAACCGCCGCCGCCCCACGGTCCTCGTCGCTGGTCTCCTCGCCGACGACCGAAGCCGGTCCAGCCGATCCGTTGGCACCTTCACCCACAACAGCCGCGCGATCGTGCAACGCCTGCGCCGCCACCATCGCCACCGTCGCGCTAGCAGCCGCATCGCCCGCAGTCGGCGCGCCCTCGGCGACCCCATCGCCTCCACCGACGCCCGCCCCCGGATAAGGCGCCCAACTCTTCAGCACCACCAAAGCGGCCAGCCCCGCTCCCACCAAGTACAGCACCACCACCCCGACAATCGTCCCCGGCGGTGTCCAGGCCGTGCCCCACAACACCAGCGACCCACTCGACCCGGCCGCGTACCGCCGCAGCGTCGTGTAGAACATCAGCAACCCGAGCACCAGCGTCACGCCCGTCACCGCCACCGGCAGCCGCGGCACCGCGCGCTTGAGCCGATCGCCCCGCGCCTCGCGCTTGGCCAGTATCGCCGCCGCCAGCAGCGGCAGCCCCGCGGCGACCGCGAGCAGGTACCGCCCCTGCCAGATGTACCCGAGGCTGGCGGCCTGCCTGCCCTGGGCCAGGACCGGGATGGCGATCACCGAGAAGGCGAGCAGGGCCAGGGCCGCCACGTCGCGCCGCTTGCCGACCAGCGCCGCCGCCGCCATCAGCGCCAGTACCGGCACGAACCAGAGCTCGGCCAGGTGGAACGGGGGCTGCACGTCCAGCCAGCCGAAGTAGCCCACCATCTGCCGGAGGTAGACGACGCTCTGGCCGAAGGTGTGCTTGGCCGCGACCGCGAACGTCAGGCTCGGGTGGGTGGTGGCGCCGCCGGTGCCCAGGACGTTGAACTTGGCGGTCCAGGCGATGGAGCCGAGCGCCACCACGCCGACCGCGCCGGTCCAGAGCCAGACCGCGGGGCGGCGGATCACGTCGCGCAGGGCGCCGCTCTGGGCGGCCAGGGCCGCGCAGACGACGATGACCACGGCCCAGGCCGGGCCGAGCTGGCGCACGCACAGCAGCGCCATGGTCGCGATGCCGGCCCGGGCGAGCAGCCGCGGGACCAGTTCCGGCTGCGGGTCCGTCAGCAGGCTCAGGACGGCGGTCCACAGCAGGATGGCGGAGGTGGCCTCCAGGGAGTTCGGGTTCACCGAGCCGTTGAGGAACAGCACCATCGGGGTGGCGGCGGCCAGGACGGCGGCCATCGGGTAGCGGCGCTTGCGGCTCCACTGGAAGGCCGTGACCATGGCGCTGGCCAGCATCGCGGCGCTCAGCGCGGCGGAGACCATGCGCATGCCGTACATACCCAGCGGGCCGTGCGAGAGCAGGCTCGGCCAGCCGACGGCCAGGTAGTAGACCGGGTTGTTGGACCCGGCGGTGCTGCCGGCCAGGGCGGTGCCGGGCAGCGCGGACAGGCTGCGGGCGCAGGAGGCGGGCACGTGGGCGTTGTTGAAGTAGCACTCGTGCAGGTTGGTCAGGAACGAATACGCGGTCGGCAGGCGGTAGCCGGTCATCGGCACGTGGTTGGTGACGGTGCCGTTGTGGGTGATGACCGTGATCGGGGTGCCGTGCAGTTGGCCCCGGACCGTGGCCGCGGCCTTGACCATGTGCCAGGGCTCGTCCGGCACCGAGGTCAGGGGGGAGGCCAGGGCCCACGCCGCGGAGAGGATGAAGAACGCCAGGAACGCGGTGAGCCAAACGCGACGCGGGGTCCAGGTGCCGGGCGCCAGGCCCGCAACCAACCAATGCCGCATCCGTCGTACTCCTTCGTCCGTGTTCCGCCCCGCAACGAAACCGGCCGCTCCCCCGCTGGCCTTGGGCGTCCATCCATGCTAGCCATCCGTTCAGCGAACGGACGTCGGAGCTTAGGAAATCCTTATGTACCGTTCACGGATTGTGACCGTTTCGATGTCCGATATCGGCCTGGAGCGTGCCGCCCGCAGTACGAGGGTGAGCAACACCACGATTCCGGCGATCCCGAGCAGCACCGCTGGAACCCCGGAACCGGGGGGCGTCCACTTGCCGGAGAACGGGTTCACCGACGAGGTCCGGCCGAACAGGAAGACCAGGTTCGGGTGCAGGCTGTCGAAGGCGTGCTGGAACCGGATCATCGTGATCCACAGTGCCACGCCCTGGGTCGGGATCAGGATCCACGCCGCCCAGCGCATCACCCGGGCCTGCCGGCCGACCGACACCAGGCCCCGCTCGCCGATCACGAACCCGGCCAGGATCGGCGCGCCGACCAGCAGCGGGAGCGCGTAGCGGCCCTGCGAGAACCACCAGCCGCCGGCCGCGGCCTGCAAGTCGGCGGCGACCAGGAACAGGTACCCGCCGGCCACGATCGCGGCCAGTTGCAGCAGCGCCCGCCCGCCGCCCCGGCGCGCGGCCGTGATCAGCAGCGCCCCGACCGCGGCGAACCAGGCCAGGGTCAGCGGCAGCGGGATGGCAACGTCGCCGAACGACGTCAGCCCGACCAGGCCGTTGGTGTACATCGGAACCCGGTGCGTCAGCTCCTTTATGACCAGCTTCACACCCTGCGGGATCGCGTTGGTCTGCTGCCCGGAGGCCGGGATACCACCCTGCGTGGACAGCATTATCCAGGCCGCGCCGACCACCGCCGCGATCACCACCACGGTTGCCCAGAGCAGCACCGAGCGCCTTCGGGCCAGCTCACGCAGCCGGTCCCTGCTCGCCCCGAACGCGATCACCACCAACGCCGCCAGCAGCCAGCCGATGCCCAGCTCCCGCAGCACCGCCAGGGTGCCGGCGGAAACGCCGAACAGCGCGAGCGTCCACTTGGAGTCGTCGCGGGCCAGCAGGACCGCGATCAGCGAGGTCCACACCGCGACCGCGGCCGCGATCTCCGGCCCGGCCGGGTTCACCGCACCGGTCAGGTTCACCGCGACCGGGGTCATGGCCAGCAGCACCCCGCCGAGCACCAGCGGTCCGCGGCCGCGCGCCAGCCGGACCGCGACCGCCACCGCGCCGCCGAGCAGCGCGCTGGTCAGCAGACAGGTCAGCAGCCGGGCGGCGATCACCCCGGAGTAGTTCGGGAAGAATTTGATCGGCCAGCCGGTGACCGCGTAATAGATCGGGTTGTAGTTGGCCGCGCCGCTGGTGGTGACCACCATGCTGTGCTCGTCGCCGGGCGCCGGGGCGGACACGCAGGCGGCGGTCTCGTTGAGCTTCCAGCGCATGCACGATAGCGGGTCCTGGTCCGCGATCCCGTTCGGCACCAGGCTCTTGGGCACCGTGATGGTGGCGTTGGCCCGGGCGGCGATCTGTCCGTCCAGAACTCCGTAGGCCCGCACGACGTGACGGAACTCATCCGCGGAACCGTCGTACGGCATCGCCATAGACCAGGCCGAGCCCAGCAGGAAGAAGCCGACGAACGCCAACAGGAACGCCTTCGTCCCGGTCGAGCGCGGCTTCAGGCGCAGGACGGCACGGGACGGGGCGGATGGCATCCCGTCAGTTTAGGGCCGTTCATCGTACGGATCGACCCACTCGGCGCGATACCGCCCCGTCGGCCGCGTCACACCATCGGGTGAGACGAGTCACACATTGCTCGCGGCCTGCGGCTCGGCGGCCGGCAGAACGGGGTCGGACGGGGCGCCGTCGGTCGGTGTGAACCGAGCGTCCGCGGCCCGCAGCCCCCGCAGGCCTAACGCCATCGCCAGCACCACACCGGCCGGGCCGACCAAGGACGCCGTGACGGCCGCCGAGACCGGGTCGCCCGGCCACACCACGGCCACGCCCATCGCGATCGCGCCGACCGCCCAGGCGATCGGCACGTGCCGCTGCCGGCCCAGCCCGATCAGCGTCGGCTGAAGGACGCCGACGGCCATCAGGCCCGCGGTCCCGATCGCCATCAGCACCAGCGAGAGCGCGGAGATCCCGGTCGCGTTGAAGAAGCTCTTGAGCACCCACGGGCCCATCACCCCGAGCCCGGCCCCGGCCAGCGCGCCCAGGCCCAGCATGCCGATCGAGCCGGTCCGCACCGTGGTCCGCACCGCGCGCATGTCTCCGATCGCGCCGGCCGCCGTCAGCCGCGGCAGCAGCAGTGCCGTCACCGGCCCGACCAACAGCAGCGGGATCCGGGACAGGGTGGCGGCCTGGACGAAGGCGGTCGCGGTGGCCGGGTGGGCGCCGAGCCGCGAGCTCGCGCCGAGCGCCGGCAGGTTCGCGACCAGCTGGGTCAGCAGCGCCGCGCTGACCAGGAACAGCAATCCGGTGGACAGCCACGACCGGAGCCCCGATCCGTGGGCGTCGACGGTCGGCTCGGGGGTGCCTGGCGTGCTCGGCGAGCCCGCGGCGGCGGGTTCTGGCGTCCTGGCTTCGGCGCGCTGTGCTGCCAACCGCGGCCGCAGCCAGAAGTACCAGCCGATCCCGGCGGAGAAGAACAGCCCGCACGAGTACACCGCGCAGTAGACGACGGCCGACCCGATGCCGAGCACTGCGATCGCCAGGAACGGCACGATGCGTGACATCCCCTCGGCCACCAGCGTCGCCGAATAGCCGGCGAACAACTGCTGTCCGCCTAGCAGACCGCGTACAAGGTATGACAGGGAGTAGCTGAACGTCCCGATCAACACCGGGGGGATCAGCACCCACTCCTTGTGCAGCGGCCCGGCCACCAGGATCGGCGAGGCCGCCACCACGAACAGGCAGCAGATGGCGAACAGCGCGGCGGTGTGCCGGACCGCCCGCCGCATCACCGGGACGATGTCGTCGCCGACCGCGACCGCGCGGCTCAGCGAACGGCTGGTCTCCAGCTCCAGCCCGGCGAAGACGCCCTGGCCGATCAGGTTGACCAGCACGTACATGGAGGCCATCGCGGCCGCCGCGGGCTTGTCCTTGATGTCGCCGGCCAGGATCAGGAACAGGTAGCCGCCGATCGCGACCAGGAGCACCGAAGCCGTCATCATCGCCGAGGGCGTCTTGGCGAAGCGGCGTATCGCGGACAGTGTCATCGGGGAATCACCGGGGGCGTCAGGTGGTGCGGATCGCGAGGGGGACCCGTCGATACTGCCAGATCCGCGGGAATCGTGAGGGCGGCACGGCCTTCCCGCCGGTTGGGTAGCATGTTGGCTCGCCTGTATCGACCGTCATCGCCGGTGTGCGGCGGGCGGGTTCGTCGGGGACAGGATGTCGAGAAGGTTGGGGGCCATGGCCGGTCGTGACGCTGCGGTGATCGAATTCCTGGTCCCCTATTACGGAAGCCCGGAATACCTGCACCAGACGATCGCCAGCGTCAGGGCACTGGAAGACACCGACTGGCGGCTGACGATCGTCGAGGACGCCTTCCCGGACGGCCCGGCCGTCGAGAGCACCGTCCTGGCCCTGGGCGACGACCGCATCCGGTACCTGCGCAACGAGCAGAACCTCGGTAACAACGCGAACACCTACCGTTGCATCGAGCTCGCGCGGGGTGACTGGTTCGCGATGCCCGGCGCCGACGACCTGGTGAACCCGAACTACGGCCGGGCCGTGGCCGACCTCATCCGCCGGCATCCGAACGCGGCGATGGTCCAGCCCGCGGTCGAGGTGATCGACGAGGACGGCCAGCCGCACTTCCCGCTCCCGGACAAGATCAAGCGCCTGACCCGCCCCGGCCACGACGAGGTGGTCCTCAAGGGCGACACAGGCGCGGCGAGCCTGTTGCGCAGTAACTGGCTCTACACCCCGGCGTCCTGCTACCGCCGCGAGCATCTCCAGAAGGTGCACTACCGCGCGGACATCGACGCCGCCCACGACCTGGCGTTCATAGTGGACGTCCTGATGGCCGGCGGCGAGATAGCGGTCGGCACCGAAGTCGCCTTCCGCTACCGCCGGCACGGCACCAGCCACTCCAGCGCCTTCGCCCGCAGCGGCCGCCGCTTCGAGCAGGAGCGGAAGTACTTCGAGGACATCCAGATCGAACTGGCCGCCCTGGGCTGGAAGACCGCCGAGCGCGCCGCCCGCCGCCGACTGCTGTCCCGCCTGAACGCCCTGAGCCAGCTGCCCGGCGCGGCACTGGCGCGGGACGGCGGGGCGGCCAAGGCGATGCTGCGGCACGGGGTGCGGTAGCGCGCTGCGGCTTTTCTGCGACCGGTGGCGCGGTGGTTGGGCTTCGCCGGGGCTGGTGCGCGATGGCGGGCGCCAAGGCGACACGCAAAGGCGACACGCAAAGGCCCGGTTAGCAGCGACCTCCGTCGCTGCTAACCGGGCCTCGGCTTCGCGCCCGTCGCGTGCGGCTACTTGCCGTTGACCTTCGTGACCCCCTGCACCAGGTTCGCGGGGGAGTCGTGGTGCGCGTGCCAGGCCAGCTGGCCCTCGGAACCGTCGTTCTTTGGCATGATCTTGTCGGTCGCGGCCGAGGCGGACATGCCGGTGAACAGCGTGAGGGCGAAGGCCAGGCCGACCATGCCGGTCTGGAACGGCACGGGCCGGCGGACGGTGCGGCGGCCCGCTGCCGGGCGCTCGGCGGCGTTCTCCGGGCTCGGCGTGGTCTCGTCGGCCTCCGACTCCTCCAGCGCCTCGGGGTCGGCGGGCGTCGCCGCCAGCGTGGTCTGCGCCAGCGCCGTCTGCGCCCGCACGGTCGCCGTCAGCTTCTGGTGCTGGGCCACGAATTCCTGCACCCGCTCGCCGATCAGCTTCACGGCGAACACCGCGAGGATCAGGAAGCAGTACAGCGAGAAGGTCGTGGTCCGCGGCCAGTACCGGACCAGCTGGTCGCGGTACTCGTGCGAGGCCAGGTAGAAGCGCATCACCCAGCCGCCGGTCAGCAGGCCGGCGGTGAGCAGCACCGGAGTGCGGCGCATGCCGAGCCAGATCGCGACCCCGGTCAGGATCAGGATCAGCACACCGAAGACCCCGACGCCGCCGAGCTCGCCGGTCGGCGGCCAGGTGCCGTTCCGGATGGCGTTGCCGGGCATGTCGGTCAGGTAGACGAAGGTGTAGGCGGGGTCCTGGCTGGTCCCGAAGAAGAAGTACGGGTCCGGCGCCTCGTGCAGCAGGCCGTCGATGAGGTGGTAGGAGGGGATCAGGAATCCGACCACCGTCGTGCCCAGCAGGGTGGCGCCGTGACGCCATCCGGTGCGCCAGGGGAACAGCACCGCGGCGCCCAGGGCGACGCCGAAGGCGGCCCAGTAGAAGGGGCCGGAGAACAGGATGAAGATCTCGCCGACCAGCAGACCCCACGCCAGCCCGGCGATCGCCAGGTGGATCAGGCCCTTGCTCGGGCTGGTCTGGAGGTAGCGCATGAAGGCGATGACGATCGGGATGATGATGGCCAGCACCAGCGGCTCGTAGGCCTTGTACGGCTCGGCCAACGTCGGCACGTACACCAGGGCCAGCACGCACGCCCACGGCCGGGAGACGACGAAGCGCCACGCCAGGTACACCGCCGGGCCGAGGATCGCGGTGGTGAGGACCTCGGTGTACTTCAGGCCGACGAACACGTTGTCATGGTTGAGCTTCGCGACGAACCAGACGATGCGCGGGTACAGCGGCGGGTAGCCGGGGTGCGTCATCTCGCCGTGCTGGAGCATGATCGCCCAGCGCTCCATGTCGCCGGCGTCGCCCGCGGTGCCGTTCAGCGGCAGGTTCGCCCCGCGCAGCGCGAGCGTCACGCCGGCCGCCAGGAAGCCGGAGGTGAACCCGGGCAGGGCGGCGAAGGCGGTGCGCGAGGCCAGCACCCGGTACTTCTCCGAGCGCCGGGCCAGCAACAGGAACACGACGCAGGCCAGGGCCGGGAGCAGGAACCGGAACTGGAGCGCGGCCAGTCCGCTGACCTGGCTGACCCGGTCCAGCGGGGCGAAGACCTTGATGGTCTTGGTGGAGATCAGCATCCACGCGGCCGCCGCCAGGGCGACCGCCGCCTCGTACAGCGGCCAGCGTGCGGTGCGCAGGGCCCGGGACCAGAGGTCGTTCGGCACTCGGATCCGGCTCACGCTGCGCGGACCCGCCTCGGGTTCCGCGGCGATAGTGGTCACGGCGTGTTCCTTCGATAGCGGTCTGGTTCGGACCCGGCGGCCCGGGCGCGGGGGAGGTGGCAACCGCCCCGCGCCGTCGAACAAGCCTCGCGGGGCGGGACTACTTTTTGCCGACCAAGCGGCGGAGCCGATACTTCGTGCCCCAGACCGTGGTCCGCCACAACGCCTCGGCCACTATATTGCCGCTCATCTTCGACGCCCCGAGTTCGCGCTCGACGAAGGTGATCGGCACCTCGACCACCTTCAGCCCGGACCGCACCGTGCGCCAGGCCAGGTCGACCTGGAAGGTGTAACCGGCGCTGGCGACGGAGGCGAGGTCTATCTTCTCCAGCGTCTCGCGGCGGAACAGCCGGTAGCCGCCGGTGGCGTCGGCCAGCCGCATGCCGGTGACCAGCCGGACCCAGGAGTTTCCGCCCTTGGACAGGACCTCGCGCCGCTTGGGCCAGCCGACGGTCTTGCCGCCGGGGACGTAGCGCGAGCCCAGCACCAGGTCGGCATCCTGTTCCACCAGCGCCTTCAGCAGCGCCGGGAAGTCCTCGGGCCGGTGCGAGCCGTCGGCGTCCATCTCGCAGATGACGTCGTAGTCGTGCTCGATGCCCCAGGCGAAGCCGGCAAGGTAGGCCTTGCCCAGGCCCTCCTTGCCGGCCCGGTGCATGACCTTGACCCGCTCGTCCTTGTCGGCCAGCTTGTCGGCGAGCTTGCCGGTGCCGTCCGGGGAGTTGTCGTCGGCGACGAGCACGTGCACGTCCGGATTCGCGGCGTGGACGCGGGAGACGATCTTCTCCAGGTTCTCCGACTCGTTGTACGTCGGGATGATCACCAGGACGCTCAGGGCCTTGGCGGCGGACTCCACGTCGGTTTCGCTCCTTCTGGTCTGGTCGGGGACGGTCCCGACTGTGCCCACGCCGGCCGCTTCGGGGCGCAGGCGGGCGGTGGCCACAGCAGTCACCACGGCCAGCACTGAGGCGAAGATCGAGAGGTTCAGGTGCTTCGAGGTGTCGATCCCGTCGAAGTAGGCCGCCGCGCCGAACTGCATCAAGGCGATGGCCGACAGCATCAGGGTTATCCACGCGAAGGCCTTGCGCTCACCGGTGGCCCGGTCCCGCCGTCGGGCCAGGCGGCGGATCGCGACCCAGATCGGGATGATCCACAGCAGCAGCAACGGGATCAGGCCCAGGCCGCGGAACAGCCCCAGGATGCTGGTCACCGGGGTGAACCGCTTGTCGACGGTATTGCCGCCCTTGGGGTAGTTGGCATAGTTGCCCAGCGGGTTGGCCTGGGCCGAGTGCTCGCCACCGCACAGACCGGTGTACGTCGGGCGCACGTAGAAGAACGAGTTCGCGACGTCGTTGGCGACGCGGACCATGCGGTCCGGGTGCGTCAGCATGAACTTCCAGGTGTTGCCCGTGCCCAAGGCGGTCTGCAGAGCCGGGTCGTTCGCGTGGTCGCGGGCGACGAACTTGTCGCCCTTGGTGTTTGGGTCGTACTGGCCGGTGTCCATCACGCTCGGCATGAACGGCGCGCACCAAGCGGGCTTGCCGACTTGGGAGCTGTAGTAGAAGGGCACGCCGAGGGACTTCATGTCGGCACTCGGGTTCGGGCTGACGTACAGCAGCTCGTTGAACAGGAAGTCGGCCTTGGTCTGCAAGGTGAAGTGCGTGTCTTGCGTGGGGGTCAGCACGCTGCCGGACAGCGCCAGGACCACCGCGAGCGCAGCCGGGATCACCCGGCTGCCGATCCGGCCCTTCAGCGGGCCCACGGTGACCGGGAAGGCGAGTAGCGCCAGCGCCAGCACCACCATCGGGGCGTCCTGGGCCTTGGAGGTGACCAGGAACATCAAGCCGAAGGCTGTCAGGACCAGCCCGGCCCATCGAGAGCGGCCCGGGCGGAACAGCAGCAGGGTGGCCGGCAACAGGTAGAGCACGCCGATGACGGCCGAGATCTCGCTGAGCGGGGACGCGGCGAAGTCGATGAAGCTGGCGTCGGCGACGATCACCAGCAGCGCCCCGCACACCAGGTAGCGGGACAGGCGCGAGGTGCGCATCACGGCGAACAGCAGGCCGATCGCGATGCCGATGAACACGCAGCCCACGGCACCGAGTACGCGCAGGTCCAACGCGGTGGGCCCGAGACTGTTCCGCAGCCCCAGTGCCTTGGTCACGTAGTGGGCGATGTTCATCAGGATCAGCTGGCTGGAGTTGTACGCCGGCTGCGGCAGATCGATGTTCGTGATTCCGTACGGCGTCTTCGAGCAGTTCCAAGTCGAAGGCGACTTGATCACATACTGGAAGTTGACCCAGGCGCGCATCTGGCCGGAGTTGCCCGTGGTGTACAGGTGCAGATGGCACAGCAGGCGGCTGCCGTCGTAGTTGTCCGCCACGCCGACCGGCACCGGGAACATCAACCGGGCGAACAGCAGCACGGCCGCGCCGAACGCGACCGACACTGGTTCCAACAGGCGCCGGAAAGGGTACGCCGCTATTCGACGGGGACTGGCGGCGGACGAGGTGAGGACCTCGGCCGGGCCGCCCTTCTCCTGGCTCGCTGTTGACACGGGAACCTCTTTGTGGCGTGCGCTGAAACGAAGCTGACTGGTGCCTTGGACGCGTCGCGCGATGGGCCGTGACGAGCCGAGCGCGACAGTAGAGATTACCCGGTGGATCCCCGGGCGAGTGTGTTGGTCTGGGCAAGCTGTGACAGGATCAAGGCCGTGCCGCTCTTGGTGACGAATTGGTCACAGGCGGTGGTCAGGTAGGGCGGCCGACTGCTCATCGGGTCGATTCCGGGGCCGGGGCGGAGGTCGGCGCCTGATGCGGGATCAGTAGCCTGCGACGGCCGCCGGTCCCCGGTCCGGCCGGCGGGCCTTCGGCGTCCGCGCGCCGCATGGCTTCCAGGGATTTCTTGACGCCCTTGCTCAGCCAGCGCTGGCCGGGCTTCTCGATGAACCGCTGGACCAGGTAGCACAGCGCGAGGACGAGCGCGAAGGCCAGGATGAGTGTCGGCCAGAACGACAGATGTTCGTGCAGGTAAGAGATCAGCGTGAAGCCGATGTCCTGGTGCAGCAGGTACAGCGGGTAGGTCAGGGCCCCGAGGGTGGCCAGCGGCTTCCACCGCATCCAGTCGAGTTTGTGCAGCGCGACCAAGGCCATCAGCGTGTAGAAGGCGACCAGGGCCAGGAACATCGGCCAGCGCGGATAGTGCCAGCCGATCTCCGGGTACGCCGCAGGGTCGGGTGCCACCTGCGACTGGCCGACCAGGAACGAGACCACGACCAGGGCCCACAGCAGCATCGTCGGACCGAACCGCCACATCAGGAAGAAGGCGATGCCCGCGATGAAGTACGGCGCGTATTGCGGCTGCAGGAACGCGTCCATGGTGCCGTTGTTGGTCATGTGCGTGAACATCGCCGCGAACACCCACAGCCAGCAGAAGTAGATGACGCGGCGGTAGGTGACACCGAAGAAGACGACGATTGCGAAGAGCAGGTAGAAGCGCAGCTCCGCGGCGAGCGTCCAGTACACCGGGTCGATGTCGCCGGTGCTGTAGAAGCTCTGTGTCATGGTCAGGTTCGTCAGGACGTCGTGGAACAGTCCGGGCCGGTTGTGCATGCCGAGACGGGGGAAGGCGAGCAGTACCGCGATCGAGGCGATGACCGAGAACCAGTACGCGGGGTACAAGCGCGAGACGCGCGAGGCTGCGAACTGGCCGACGGTGCGTCCCCAGCTGCTCATGCAGATCACGAATCCGCTGATCAGGAAGAAGAGCTGGACACCGAGGTCGCCGTAGGACCCGATCTTCGCGAGGATGGGCGGTTCTATGTGGATCGGCTGGGCGACGCCCCAAGCGAAGCCGCGGATGTTGTTGCCCAGATAGACCGAGCCGACTGCCAGCCAGTGCCGTGACACCACCAGGAGCGCGGCTATGAAACGCAACAGGTCCAGCGCATAAAGGCGCTGCGGACGGTTCTTGGCCGGACTCGGGGCGGCGGCCGGTTCAGGAGCCTGACCCGGCTCCGGACCCCCGGCTGCTGCCGCCCCCATCTCAGACTCCT
Source organism: Catenulispora pinisilvae (assembly GCF_015356865.1). Taxonomy (GTDB): domain Bacteria; phylum Actinomycetota; class Actinomycetes; order Streptomycetales; family Catenulisporaceae; genus Catenulispora; species Catenulispora pinisilvae. The sequence goes on along the minus strand of NZ_JAAFZA010000051.1, from coordinate 23,734 downwards.
TCATCACGTCGCTCACCGGCGCCACCCGGCCCAGGCGGATTCCACCATCTCCCGCACACCCAGGTGCGCGGTCCACCCGAGCTCGGTGTGGATCCGGTCGGAGGCGGCCACGGAGCGGGCCACGTCGCCGGGGCGGCGGGCCTCGACGGCTCCGGTCAGGTCCGGTCGGCCGACGACGTCGCCGACCGTCTGGATGATCTCGCGCACCGACACGCCCACACCGCGGCCGGCGTTGACGGTGAGCGCGGTCCGCGGATCGGCGGTCAGTCGGCGGACCGCGGCGGAGTGGGCCTCGGCGAGGTCCGCGACGTGGATGTAGTCGCGGACGCCGGTGCCGTCCGGGGTCGGGTAGTCGTCGCCGAAGATGCGTGGGGGCAGGCCGGCGTCGAGGCGCTCGAAGATGAGCGGGATCAGGTTGGCCGCGCCCCGGTCGGCCAGCTCCGGGCTCGCCGCGCCCGCCACGTTGAAGTAGCGGATGTTGACGTAGGCCAGGGGTTGCGCGACGGCCACCGCGGCGATCAGCTGCTCGCCGATCAGCTTCGTCAGGCCGTAGGGACTCACCGGTTCACACGGTGTGTCCTCGGTGACGAACTCGACGTCCGGCATGCCGTAGGCGGAGGCGCTGGAGGAGAACACCAGGGACCGCACGCCGTGCTCGCCCATCGCGGCCAGCAGTATCCGCAGGCCCTCGACGTTCTCGTGGAAGTAGTGCAGCGGTTCGGCGACGGACTCGCCGACCCGCTTCTTGCCGGCCAGGTGCACCACACCGGTGACGCCGTGGTCGTGCAGCGCCCGGTCCAGCGCGGCCCGGTCCAGGACCGTGCCCAGCACTATCGGCACGCCGTCCGGCACCCGCTCCTTGAAACCGGTCGACAGGTCGTCGAACACGACCACGTCGTGGCCGTCGGCGAGCAGGGCGCGCACCACGTGCGCGCCGATGTAACCGGCACCGCCGGTCACGAGCCAGGTCATCGGGCGGATCCTCCAGACAGCGTGGACTCCGGTTCGGACGCCTGGTCGCGTGCCGCAGCCTGGGCCGGCACCTGAGGCGCCGGAGCGGTCACCACCTCGGGCGGCAGCTGGGCCTCACGCAGAGCGATGGCCCGGGCCAGATCGGTGAACCGGCGCTCAAGGCTACGGAAGCGCAGGAAAGTGTTCACCGCGAAGAAGGCGAACGCCGCGACCAGCATGTACAGCAGCAAGTCGGCACCACGGCCGACGCCGACCTTGTGGGCCAGCCAGGTGGTGTCGTTGGGCCGCAGCACCGCGTCCAGGCTCAGGAACAGGAAGATGACGAACCCGATGCGTTTGAACGCCTGCGTCCGTACCGAGTGTGAGCTGCGGATGAAGAAAACGAACAGCACGACCGCGGTCGCGATGAGGATGATCTGGATCACCATGACGGCTCACGCTCCCCGCTGCCGGACCGACAGGTCGAACAGTATGTTGACGCCGTTGATCAGGGACTGGCCCTTGGACCGCGAGTATTCGGTGTAGAGGATGGTCACCGGGACCTCACGGACCTTGAGCCCAGAGGAGGCTAGGAAACCAACGATCTCCGAGGCGTGCGCCATGCCGTTCATGGTGATCCTCAGCCCGGAGGCGGCCTCGCGGTTGAGTACCCGCAGCCCATTATGGGCGTCGCTCAGCTTGAGCTTGCGCGCGGTCGGGCTCAGCGTCACCACGGTCCGCAGCACGATCCGCTTGAGCAGCGGGATCTGCTCGTTCTGTTCCAGGAACCGTGAGCCCAGGACCACGTCGGCCTCGCCGGAGCGGGCCACCGCGAGCATCGTCTCGGCGTCCTCCACCCGGTGCTGGCCGTCGGCGTCGAAGGTGACCAGGTGGCGCATGCCGGGCTGGGCCAGCGCGTAGGCGATGCCGGTCTGGAGCGCCGCGCCCTGCCCGAGGTTCACCGGGTGCCGGACCAGGTGCGCGCCGGTCTGGGCGATCCGGGCTGCGGAGTCGTCGCGGCTGCCGTCGTCGACGCACACGATGTTCGGGAACGTCTCGCGCGTGTGCTCGACGACGTCGCTGATGACTGCGCCTTCGTTGTAGACCGGGATCACGATCCACACATCGTCGTAGTCGGTCATCGTCGCGCACCTCCTTCTTGGACTGGGACGCTGGCCGGGATGGAACCGGTTGCCGGCGCGGGATGGGTGGGGACGCGCCGATCGGGGACGTCGCCTGCGGACCCGCACGAGACGACGGCCCATGCTACTTAAGATTCCGTGAACGTCGGCGCCAGTACGTCGAATGACGGACCGGCGCTAATACGACCTGCGTATCCAGAAGGTCCGAAACGCCTCAGATCGTCCCGTTCTCCACCGCGGTGACGATCCACGGGATCACCTCGTCGAGCATGTCCTCCAGCGAAGTGCCGGCCTCGAACCCCAGGACCTGCTTCGCCTTCTCGGTCGAGGGCACCCGGCGCTGCACGTCGTACTCGAACGGGTCGTCGGAGACCAGGGTCAGCGGGACCCCAGGGCCCTTGATCTTGCGCCAGATCGCTTCGGAAAGCTGGCGCACCGAGTGCCCGGCCGGGGTGGACAGGTTGAAGTCGTCGTTCAGCGCGTCCGGGTGCGCCATCGCGGTCACGATGCCGCGCGCCAGGTCGCCGCCGTAGGTGTAGTGCCGCACCTGCTCGCCGGTGCCCAGGATGTGCAGCGGGTCCTGGCCCTTGACGATCTTTTGCACCAGGTCCGGCACCACGTGGCTCATCGCCAGTTTGACGTTGCCGGACAGGATCTCCTCATCGCCCAGCGCCCGGGACTCGCCGATGCCCACGCAGTTGAACGGCCGGACGATCGTGTAGGGCAGCTTGTACTGGTCCCAGGCCGCGCGCGCGAAGTACTCCACGGCCAGCTTCTGGAAGCCGTAGGAGGACAGCGGCGGCGGCACCCGGCGCTCCGATCCCTCCACCGACGGCCACACCTCGGTGGACTCGAAGACCATCGAGGAGGACATGTACGTGACCTTCTTCAGCCGGCCCGCACCGCCGTCGTGCGCCTTGATCGCGGCGTCGCAGGACGAGGCGATGATCCGCTCGTTGCTGGCCAGCAGGTCGTAGGCGTAGGTGTGGAAGTAGGAGATGCCGCCGATCAGCGCCGCGCCGGCGATGAAGTGGTCGCAGTCGCCGAGCAGGTCGACCATCAGGCCGGTGTCCCGGACGTCGCCCTCGTGGAACTGGTAGTCCGGGTGGTCGTCGTACGACTTCACGATCTTGCCGTACTTGGAGTAGTTGTCGATGCCGACCACCGTGTAGCCGCGCGAGAGTAGTTCCTCCACGACATAGCCGCCGATGAAGCCGGCGGAGCCGGAGACGAGGACTTTCTCAGACATGGGTATCGCTTCCTGTGTTTCTGCGCAGCGCGGTCGGCGCGGTCCGGTCATCTGTTCGGGATTCAGCGCGGGCTCCGGTGGGAGCCTGTGTGCGGGCGTCGGCGGGCACGCCGGGGGCGGTGGTCAGGGGCTCGGTCTTGGCCCGCAGCTGCTCCAGGGTCAGCGGCGGGCCGAAGGCGAAGCGGTACCAGCGCAGGTACTTCGGCAGCCACTTGCGCAGCTGGAAGTTGGAGTCGCCCTGGGTGCGGTCCAGCCAGATGGTCGGGATCTCGGCGACCGGGCGGCGCAGCCGGCGGGCCTTGGCGGCCAGCTCGATCCCGATCTCGAAGCCGTCGCGGGAGTCGATGCCGACCTCCCGGACGAACTCGGTGGAGTAGGCCTTGAAGGAGTTGGTCGCGTCCCGGGTGCCGACCCGGGCGAACCAGGCCAGCGTGCGCCCGGCGGTCTGCGACATCAGGCCCTTGAACAGCGGCCCGCCGACCTGCTGGCCGCCGGCCATGTAGCGGGAGGCGGCGGCCACCGCCACGCCCCGCTCGACCAGCCGGGCCAGCTCGTCGATCTGCCGCGGGTCGTCGCAGCCGTCGGCCATGGTGACCACCGCGGCCGGGCTGGCCGCGTGGTCGATGCCGAACCGGATGGCGTTGGCCGGGCCCCGGCCGTAGGTGTTCACCAGTGCTTTGAGCCGGGGCTCGGTGACGGCGTACTTCTCTATCACCGGCACCGTGCTGTCCTCGGGGGTGTCCACCACGACCAGCACCTCGCACGGCAGCGAGACCGACTCGAAGATCCGGTCCAGGACCGGGAGCACGTGCTCGCCCTCGTTGTACGCCGGGATGATGACCGAGACCTTGGGCCGGGAGGCGTCGACCGGTGCCGTCATACCCGGACCCCGTCGCCGAAGACGTTCCAGATATCGGCCACCGGCACCGGCGCCCTCAGCCCCCGGTACTGCTCGTGCGGCGCGCCGACGATCAACAGGTCCGCCTTCTCCAGCACCTCCTCCAGGCTCACCAGCGAGGGGTCGGTGGTGACCAGGGGGTCGGTGCACAGCACCTCGGCGGCCTTGAACTTCAGGATCCGCTTGAGCTTGTAGGACAGCGAGGAACGGGTGTCGTCCGAGCCGCCCTTGAACGCCATCCCGAGGATCCCGACCGTCATGTTCTTCAGGTCGTACTGGGAGTCCAGCCGGTCCACCACGTAAAGCGGCAGGCCCTCGTTGGTGGTCATCGCCGCGTAGCCGAGGGTGAAGTTGTTGTTGTGGAACGCGGCCAGCTGCATGGCGTCCTTGAACAGGCACGGCCCGGCGGCGAACCCGGCGCCGGGCATGTCGTCGGCGCGCGGGTAGTCCTGCGTCAGCCCGGCCCGGATCCGCTCGAAGTCCAGGCCGCGGTCGTTGGCCATCATGTAGAACTGGTTCACCGCGGCGAACTTGATGTAGCGCCAGGTGTTGGTGAACAGCTTGGCCAGCTCGGCCTCTTCCGGGCTCAGGTGCACGATCTTCTCGGTGAGCCGGCGGAACAGCGCCTCCGCCCGCTGCTGCGCCCGCTCCGTGCGGCCGGAGACGATCTGCGGCAGCTCGAACAGCTCGGTCATGGCCTTGCCCTCGGCGATCCGCTCGGGGCAGAAGGCCACGTCGACGTCCACGCCCAGGCGCGCGATCATCCGCTCGACCAGCTCGGTGACCCCCGGGTACACCGTCGAGCGCAGTATCAACAACTGGCCGTCCCGGAAGTGCGGCGCGCAGGTCTCCAGCGCCCGCGGGATCGCGGTCTGGTCCGGGTTCAGGTGCTCGTCCACCGGGGTGCCGATGACCACGATGACGTGCTCGCACCCGGCCACCACCGCCGGGTCGGTGGAGGCGGTCAGCCGGCCGGCGGCCACCACCGCCTCGATGACCGGGGCCGCCCCTGGTTCGTCGAACGGCAGCCGTGCGGAGTTCACCGCCTCGACCGCCTCCGCGCTGACGTCGTACACGACCACCGAGGCGCCGCGGTCGGCGAGCGCGATCGCCAGCGGGAGGCCGACGTGCCCGGCCCCGCCGATGACCACGACGTCGTGGACGAAGTCGCTTGGTGCGGTTTCGGGCATGGGCTCCCCTGTTGCGGTGGCGTGGGCGATGAAGTCAGTCGGCCCACAATATGACATCGGGGTGCGTCGCCGGGCCGGTTGGGGCCATGCCGTGACCCATCTGGCGTCGGCTTCCCGAGGCCGCCGGCTCAGCCGTTGAAGTGCGGGAGGTAGACCACCGACAGGCGCAACTGCGGATTCTGTCCGGCGAACGTGCTCAGATAGTTCGCGACCGCCTGGTTGGACACCACCACCCGCACCCCGGTCGGCAGCATTTCGAGGTACTGTTCCAGCCGCGACAGATACAACTTGTCCTTGGCCGGCATCTGTCCCTTCGAGTCGAGTTTGACCGAGGCCAGATTGTCGATGCCGTGGCCGCCCAACCAGTCGACGTCCATCTCGCCCAGGTCACCGTTGAGCATGGCAAGGAACATGGTCAGATGTCGGTTGTCGTGGGCGGTGTCGGAGAAGATGGTGACGGTCGGGACGCCGTCGCCGACCGGCAGGGCCTTGGCGTACTGGGTGGTCGGCTTCGCCCAACCGGAGATCACCAGGCTGTTCGACCAGACCGCTGACGTGCTCAGGCCCGAGGGCACGGTCTGGCCCCACTGCCAGTCGGCCGGGACCAGCGGCACCGCGCGGGTGAAGATCAGCGCCGCGACCAGGGCGGCGGCGGCGGCGGGAAGCTCGGTCAGCCGCCGCGAGCCCAGCCGCCGCTGCTTGGTCTGCTGCCCGGGCTTCAGGAACAGCCCGACCGCCCCGAAGCCGCACAGAGTGATCACCCAGGCTGCCTCCACCATCTTGGAGCTGTAGTACCCCGGCTGGCCGATGTGCGAGCGCCCGTACCACTCGGTGTAGACGGCGACGAGGCAGGACAGGCCGACGAACCCGGTGAGCACCCACCACGCCGGCGAGCGTCGGCCGGCCCTGGTCGCCAGACCGGACATCGCGAGCAGTGCGAAGCCGACCGATGCCGCCCGGGAGAAGCCCCAGTAGGAGCCGCCCTGCAGGAACAGCGGGCCGGCGCTGACCGTCGAGTGATGTGCCGACTCCCAGTACGGAATGTAAGCGATGGGCACGGCGACAACGGCGACCACCAGGGCGAAGACCCAGTGCCGCAGCACCCGCCGCCGGTGCACCGCGACCGCCACCACGATCCCGATGACCAAGAACGCGGGATACAGGCTGTAGGTGAAGCTGAGCGAGACCACTAGCGAGCCGATGAGCAGCATCTGCTCGCGGACCCGCCGTGGCGGCCGGACCAGGATGGCGGTGGCCAGCGCGAGCAGGCCGAGCGAGAGCACCTCGCTGTCGAAGCCCTGCCAGTACAGCGTGGTCAGGTCGCCGTAGACGGCCAGACCCCCGACGGTTCCGCAGATCAGCACCCGGCGCCAGCCGGTCATCGCCGGTCCCGCGATCCACCGGGCCGCCCAGACGATGGCCATGCAGGTGAAGGCCATCCCGATGATCTCGTACTGGTGATAGCGGCCGAAGGCGTTGTAGGAGGAGTCCGGGCTCGTCGTGGAGCGTCGGAACACGTCGATCAGGGCGTAAAGGAAGTGCGAGCCGGACGGGTATGAGTACTGATTTCCGCTGATCGTGAACTTGGCGGCCGCCCCGCCGTGCAGGAATGTGAACCCGCCGACGTGCCGGATGGCGTCGAACAGCGAGAAGTGGTTGAACGGGTCCTCCCGCGAGGAGGTGAACGGTATCGCCTGGATGAAGTTCTTGCCGGCGTACGGATCGTCCAACACCCGGTAGGACAGCACCGGCGCGGCCAACACCAGGAGGTCACTGGCCAGCACCCGGCGCGGCAGTCGCGGCCGGCGGTCCAGGACGGCGCCGACCGCCACCGTTCCGGTCAGTAACGTGCCCGTGACCGGCACCGGATTCAGCCCCCACGGCCAGACCGAGAACAGCAGCCCGGCCGCGATCAGCACCCCGGCCAGCAGCGCGACGGCGAACATCAGACGGTCCAGCAGCGTGTGGCCGGCGGTCATCAGGGAGGCGACGGCCAGCAGGATCACCGGCAGGAGCACGATGTCGGCGTGCAGCAGATGCGTCAGCACCGGCAGGAGCCACGCCGCGGCCACCAGCGCGGCGATCCATACGGCTCGCGGGGCCTGGATCACCGGGCGCGGTATCCCCCGTCTGCGGAGCGGGGGCTGCTCGTCGACAGGATCCGGCTGTGGCTGGGCGACCGTCGTCGGCAAGGTCGTGTCCATCGGGAAGCCTCGTTCTCAGGAAGACGGCGAGCGTTCGCCGGGAAGGTCGGGCAGGAACAGCGCCGCGAGCTTGAGCGAAGGATACGGACCGGCGAACGTGTGCGGGCGGCCGGCCACTACCGGGTCCTGCGTGATGACGCGGAGTGGAATCCGCGAGAAGCCGATCAGGTCGAAGTGCGTGTCCAGCCGATGTCGAGTAGCCGGGCACAGCGGCGCGCGCGGGTCCGGCGGGGCTTTGACATCTGCAGGCCCGTCGAACCTGGCCGGCTCGCGCCGGGGTGGTCGCGAGCCGGCCGTCGGCCGGGTGGGCACGTCTGTCGGGGTGCTCATCGTCGGACCGCGGTCGCCTCTCGGGCGCCCAAGCCGGTCTGACCGGCCGGACCGGCTTGGGCGTGGGCCATCGGCGACACCGCGCCGGCGGCCGAGCTGTCACCGCTCACCGCCATGCCGCCGAGAGGAACGTCGAGTACCCGAACCGGCCGAGGCTGCCCTGCATCCCATAACTCTGGAAGTAAAGCTGCCGGCTGTCGGTGCCGTGGCTGGTCACCGTGAAGTGGACTTCGCCCTGGCTGTCTGTGAACCCGCACGAAGCCTGGTCGCCGGTCGGCGAGGCGGTCACCGAGGCGGTGTCGTAGTCGGTGCTGGCGTTGGTGAACTTGGTCTGGCCCAGGCACACCCGGATGCCCGTACGGTGCAACTCGGTGCCGAACTGTGATTGCACGCGCGCGTTCAGCACGATCGAACTTCCCGGCGGCAGCAGCGGCAGCGCCGGCGAGTCGGCGACCAGGACCGTGGTGTAGGGCTGCGGGTTGACCGATCCGGAGTAGCTGACAGTGGCGGGGGAGTCGGTGACCGCCTGGATTTTCAGCGCGTCGGTGATCAGCGGCATGGCGTCCGTACTCGGCGCGGTGACGACGTACTGGGCCCAGGAGTGCGCCTTGATGACCTTCGGCCCGGAAACCACGTTCCAGCTGGCACTCACCATGCCGTTGCCGTGAACCGCCATGAAATGCGGGGTGAGCGTGTGGTCTGAGTGGTTGGTCGCGGTGACGGTGACCGTCTGCACGGTGTTCAGCTGGGCCGAGGTCAGGTAGCTGTCGACCTTGAGGGTCATGGGGGCCGGCGAGGCGACCGCCACGCCGAACACCGCGACGGCCGGCACGAATGCCGCGACCGTGATAGCCGCATAGCGGCTGAGCCATGGGACGCGCGGGGTGAGCAGCGCGCGCTCGGTGACCGCCGGTTCGTCCTCCTCGGCCTTCTCACCGACCGGCGCCAGGTCGTTGGTCAGCAGGCCCACGACCCAGGCTGCGGCGTAGGCGATGAAGTACGTCCAGTACGAGCGCGTCGGGAACAGCAATCCGATCATGGGCAGTGCGAAGCAGGCCGAGCCCAGCCGGTCGAAGTGTCGCCAGTACGCGACCAGCAGGCCGATCATCACCAGGGCACCGGCGTAGGTGTACAGGCTCAGGTTGCCCGAGCCGGTGGACATCGACTGCACCAGGTTGATCAGGCCCTCGCCTTCGGGCACCGCGTGCTGGGTGAGCGGGGCCAGCGCGCCGCGCAGCCAGCCTCCCGGACTCCAGACGATGAAGGGCACGTTGATGACCAGGAAGGTAGCGGCGGACACGGCTATGTACTTCGCGGTGACGATCGCCGCCCCGCGCCGGCCGAGTTCGCCACGCCGGACCAGGAAGATCCCGAGGAACAGGAACGGGATCGGGAACCAGGCGACCTGTGTGGTGGAGATTGCGGCGCCGACCGCGACGGCCTTGGCCACGTCCAGCTTCGACAGCCGGCCGCCGGCCCCGGTCTGCTTCCAGCGGTAGGCGGCGAAGGCCAGGAACGGCACCACTAGAGCGAACAACAGACCGCCGACCGCACCCTGTGCCAGCACCGGTATCCCAGCGACCACGAGCGCGGCCAGCGAGCGCAGACCGCGCGGCAGCAGCACGTACATCACCACGATGGTGGCGACTAGGAACAGCGTGCACAGCAGGCCGACGGTGTGGAACGTGCCGACCATCATGGTCAGGACCGTGGTCAGCAAGGTGGGCAGCGCCGGGTAGTCCAGGTGGTGCGTGATGCTGCCGTCCAGGAGCTTGGTCGGGAACGGCGACGGGTACTGTGCGTACGCGGGCGTCAGGTCCGCGGTGTACGGATTGTGGCCGTGTCGCAACAGATCCGCCGAGTACTGGACGAAGATCTCCTCGTCGCTGCGGTAGCCGTTGAAACTGAGGATCATCGAGAGCATCCACAGCGATATGCCGACCACGGCCAGCACCGCCAGTAGCAGTTCGGCGCGTCCGAACCAGCGCATCGTCTGTGTGGTGAAGCCCATGACGGCCACGGCCACCAGCGCGCACATCGAGACGAAGAGCAGGATGCCCACGCCGGGCCAGCGGACGGTCGGCCCGAAGACCCCCATCAGCGTGGAGAACATGGAGAACGCGGTGATGACCAGCAGGACACGGTGGACGATGTTGGGTCGCGCCCCCGGGTCGGCGGCGGTGTCCCGTAATTGCTGGTGTACGCCGTCCACGGTGGTTCGCGCCAAGGCAGGCGGGCGTTCGACCTCAACGCTCATGCGGGACTCTCCAGGAGAAAAGGGACCACTGGTGTGGCAGACGCGTGGCGCGAGCATCCCATGGTCAGGCGACCGATACATCGTACAGACGGCGTGCTCCGCTTCGTATGATCGTGCGAGGCTGGAGCGGGCAGTCGTCTGTCGTCTACTGAGACTCCCGCACGGGGGTAAACGGTTGTAGTTTTCGGATGTTTTTCTCCGGAGCCTCCTGGGGGGAAGGTCCGGATCTGAGGCTGCGGACCGCGATACGACTGATCACGCACGGTCGCGGCCCCTGGGGGCCGGTGACAAATCCGCCCCGACCGGGGTACCGTTCACACCCACGGCCCGGGCGAAACCGCCCCGGGCACCTTTCCAACTCGGATCGTCCGGCACGTTCCTGCCGGTTGAAAGGGAGTGCACCATGGCTGGTGTCGTTTACCAGGACTCGTCCTGCGTCTACCCGGGCGCTGACCGCCCCGCGGTCGACAAGCTGAACCTGGAGATCGCCGACGGCGAGTTCCTGGTCCTCGTCGGCCCTTCTGGTTGCGGTAAGTCCACGTCGCTGCGCATGCTCGCCGGTCTGGAGGAAGTGTCCTCCGGCGGCATCTTCATCGGCGACCGGGACGTCACGCACCTTCCGCCGAAGGACCGGGACATCGCGATGGTGTTCCAGAACTACGCGCTGTACCCCCACATGACCGTGGCCGAGAACATGGGCTTCGCGTTGAAGATCGCGAAGATCGACAAGGCCACCATCACCAAGCGGGTCGAGGAAGCGGCGAAGCTGCTGGAGCTCACCGAGTACCTGGGCCGCAAGCCCAAGGCGCTGTCCGGTGGCCAGCGTCAGCGCGTCGCGATGGGCCGGGCGATCGTCCGGGAGCCCAAGGTCTTCCTCATGGACGAGCCGCTGTCGAACCTGGACGCGAAGCTGCGTGTGCAGACCCGCACCCAGATCGCCTCGCTCCAGCGCCGGCTGGGCATCACCACCGTCTACGTCACCCACGACCAGGTCGAGGCCATGACCATGGGCGACCGGGTGGCGGTGCTGAAGGACGGTCTGCTCCAGCAGTGCGACACCCCGCGCGCGATGTACGAGAAGCCGGCGAACGTGTTCGTCGCGGGCTTCATCGGCTCCCCGGCGATGAACCTCATCGAGGTGCCGATCGTCGAGGAGGGCGTGAAGTTCGACGGCCTGACCATCCCGGTCTCCCGCGACGCGCTCGGTGTGGCCAGTGCGGGCGGTGCCGCGACGCTGACCGTGGGCGTGCGGCCGGAGTCGTTCGACCTGGTCGGCGACCCGGACGGGGCGATCGCGGCGAGCGTGCACCTGGTGGAGGAGCTCGGCGCGGACGCGTTCGCGTACTGCGCGGCGCACGTCGGCGACGGCGACGTGGACCTGATCGTCCGCGTGGACGCCCGCGCGGTGCCGATGAAGGGTGACACGCTCTACGTGAAGCCGCGCGCCAGCGAGACCCACCTGTTCTCGGCGAGTTCGGGCGAACGTATCGAAGTCTAAACATTACGATTTCCGGGGCCCTGCCTCGGGGAGCGCGCTGCGCGGATACCATGCCTTGGAACCGAGGCGAGGTATCCGCGCATCAGTTTTAACGGGGGCGTTTTATCGGGGGCAGGAGGCGGGCCTGTACCCCGTCACGCCAGCAGAGCGGAGTGGACTGGATGAGTGCGGACACCGTTGTCAACGCGGCCGAGACCACGGCGCCGCGCGAGCAACGCAGCCCGCGCAAGTCGTTCGAACAATTGGTCGCCGAGCTGATGCAGCGCGACTTCCTCGGCGTACGGGTCGGCGTACTGCTGCTGATCCTGCCGGTCTTCATCTGCTCGATCGCCATGCAGATCACCAGCCGGCAGCTGTGGAACCACCCGCCGGACAGCCGGTACTACCTGCCGATGATGGCTCGGGACATGGGCCACTCCTGGCCCGACTCGATCCAGATGAACCAGAACATCTCCCCGGGCTGGCACTTGTCCGGCTGGTACTTCGCCAACAACGACCCGACCTGGCAGATGGTCCGGACCCGGCTGCTGTACCCGGTGCTGTCCATCCCGTTCGTCTGGATGTGGGGCCTTTCCGGCGGCTCGCTAGTGGTCCCGGTGCTCGGCGACATCCTGTTCTTCTGGGTCATCGCGCGGGTCCTGCAGCGGCTGTACGGCCCGGGCGTCGCGGCGATCGTGGTGATCCTGTTCACCCTCACCCAGCCGATCTTCGGGTTCAGCTGGGCCGGTACCGACACCCTGGCGATGGGGCTGGCCGCGGTGATCGTGGCCAACCTGCCGATCGAGCGCCGGATCGGCAAGGCGAACCTGGTCTGGCTGGGCGCGGCCTCGATCTTCATCGCGCTGACCCGCCAGGTCGGGGTGCTGGCGCCGGCGATGGCCGGGGCGGGCTGGCTGTGGCTGCTGATCCGGGAACGGAACTGGCGCAACCGCTGGCTGGGAGCGCTGATCGTCACCGCGGCCACCACCTTGGTGATCGAGGTGGTGTCGATGATGGTGACCACGGCCAGCGCTGCCAGCGTCATCAGCCACGGCGAGACCACCTATCCGGGCATCGCCCGGGAGTTCGTGCACTACCTGAAGCTCGTGACCCAGGAAGCCATGACCTACATGTGGCACAACGACCGGGTGCTGCTGGGCATCCTGGTCACCGCCGGGGTGGGCATGGTGGTCCGGTTCAAGTCCGACGCCGCGGCGGTCTTCTTCGGCGCCGCGGCCGCGACCTACGTCATCACCGCGGGCATCGGCTTCTCGCAGTACATGCGCTACGAGATGGTGATGTTCCCGGCCGCCGCGGTGGCGGCGGGGGCGATGGTGCAGCTGCTGTTGGGCGAACATCTGCCTTTCAAGGCGCGGGCTTTGGCGGGGGCGGCGGAATCGGCCGAGGCCGCCACTGTCGTTGCGGCGGCTGCGGATTCTGGCTCTGGGGATGACTCCGAGTCCGACTCCGGTTCTGCTTCCGCATCTGCTCCCGTTTCCGTGCCTTCGGTGCCGAAGCAGCGGTTCTCGCCCGCGGCCGCTCTGGGCCGCACGGCGCCCGGCCGCTACCTCGGCTTCGACCAGCCCCGTCCGGACCGCTGGAAGCCGCAGCTGGTCCTCAGCGTCGCGGTGCTCGCGGTGGTCCTGGGCGTCTCGCTGCCGGGCTCCTGGGGCTCGACACCCACCGCCCCGCCCTCGCCGTCGGTGGCCGCCGCCCAGGGCGGGTCCTACGCGTCCACGCCGCTGGCGAAGCCGGGCGCGGAGGTGACCCTGAAGGCCGCTTTTGATCAGGCCTCCGGTCTGACCAAGGACAGCGACCTGTTGCAGTACGCCTTCGACTGGGTCCACACTCTGCGCTACCGTCCGACGGCTGCGGACCAGCCGGGGTGGAGCACGCGGGACAAGGACGGCACGACGGTCATCCACATCAACTCCCTGGAGCTGGACCGCCCCGGGCAGGAGGCGTTCGGCCGAGCCCTCTCGCTGAACCGGACGGTCCGCTCGGACACCGTCAAGATCCTGTCCCGGCAGGTCAGCGAGTGGGGCGAGGACGTCACGTTCACGGTTCTGGACGAGACCGGCGCCGTGCACCAGGGCACCGCGACCACGCTGTACCCGATCTGGGACAAGAAGGATCCGGGCGTCGTGACCTCGCTGGTCTTCGACAACTGATCGGCTGACACCGGCCTCGGCGGCGAGGTCCCATCGCCCCGGTCCCCTCGGTCTGGTCCCAGTGCCCCCACCGGGCTCGGCACGCTTCGGCGCGCCGGGCCCGGTTTTTGGTATCGAAAGCATCTCGCTGGCAACGCGACAGGCCCTCTCACTCCTTCTCTCTATGACAGCGCGTTACAGGGACGCCCCGGCGAGGGGGCACACGGGAAACATGGGGCCGGCACATGATCGGACGCCGTCGGGTGATGGGCTATGGGATCGCGGGGGCGCTCGGCGCGATCGGGGTCGGCAGCGGGTTGGTGGCGCGGTCGGTGGCGCGGTCGGTCCCTCCGGATACTGGTCGGGTGGACGCCTCACCGACCCGGGTCTCCAAGCCCGCCCCCGCTCCGCCCTTCGACACCGCGCCGGCGCGCGGCGTCCTGGAGCGGCTGCTGGCCGGACGCGCCGGTCAGATCGAGCTGCTCGCCGTCCGCGCGGCTGACGACGTCGACCGCTACCGCATCCGCACCTCGGTTCTCGCCGCTGTCACGGTGGAAGGGACGAGCAATGCCGCACTCCTGGCTGGCGTCGGCTGGTACCTCAAATACGTAGCGGATGTCACTGTCTCCTTGCCAGGTGACTCGCTGGGGCAACTGCCGGCGGTGCTGCCCGCGCCGCGGGCGCCGATCTCCGGGGCCGCGGCGGTGAAGCACCGATTCGCCTTGAACGACACAGAGAACGGCTACGCCGGGGCCTATCGGAGTTGGGCTGAGTGGGAACGCACATTGGACGTGCTGGCGTTGCACGGCTTCACCGAAGTACTGATCCCGGCTGGGCAGGACGAGGTCTATCGACGGGTCTTCGCAGACTTCGGATACCGGCCCGACGAGCTCGACGCGTGGATCCCGGCGGCGTCCTATCAACCGTGGTGGCTGCTGGGGAACCTGCAAGGCTTCGACGCGCCGGAGGATCCCGCGGTGCGGCAGGCGGGCGTCACGGTGGTGCAGCAGGCCGTCGACCGCCTGCGCGAGCTCGGGCTGACGCCGGTGCTGCCCGGCTACCCCGGCGAGGTCCCTCCCGGTTTCGCGCAACGCAATGCCGGGGCGCGGGTCCTCGCACAGGGCGTCTGGAACGGCTATCAGCGTCCTGACTGGCTCGATCCCCGCGATCCGCACTTCGCCCAGATCGCCGAGTCCTTCTATCGGCACCAGGCCGATCTGTACGGCCACAGCACCGCCTACAAGATGGATCTCCTGCACGAGGGCGGCAACAGCGGCGGCGTGCCGATGGGGGACGCCGCGGTGGCGGTGATGACCGCCCTGCAGACCGCCCGGCCCGGCGCCACGTGGGTGATGCTGGGCTGGGACGGCAACCCGCGCCGGGACGTCCTGGACGCGCTGCGGAACTGCGCTCCGGCCGTCTGCGCGCGAAGCGAGGTCCTGATCGTCGACGGCTGCTCGGACAGGTTCGCCACCCTCGACCGCGAGGCCGACTGGGACGGCACGGCCTATGCCTTCGGCACCATCCCCAACTTCGGCGGCCGCTCGCTGCTCGGCGCCAACGCCGCGACGTGGAGCGACCGCTACCCCAAAGCCTTGGCCGCCAACGGAACCGCCCTGTCCGGCATCGCCTGGCTCCCCGAAGCCTCCAGCCACGACCCGGCCGCCTTCGAACTGTTCGCCGAACTCGCCTGGCGCCCCGACCCCCTGGACCTGTCGGACTGGTTCGCCCACTACGCCGCACGCCGCTACGGCACCGTCGACGCGGCCGCCACCCAGGCCTGGCAGACCTTCGCACAGACCGCGTACTCCCTCCCGCCGGGCACCTACAGCCAGGCCCAGGACAGCCTGTTCAGCGCCTGGCCAGACCTGTCGGCGACCTCGGCCGTGGCCGGCGGCCCGCAGATGCGCTACGACGGCACGAGCTTCCAGTCAGCCGTCGGCATGCTCCTGCAAGCCGACGCAGCACTGCACACCGTCGACGCCTACCGCTACGACATCGTCGACTTCACACGCCAGGCACTGGCCAACCACGCCCGCGTCCTGCTGCCGAAGATCAAGGCGGCATACACCGGCCACGATCTCCCTGGCTTCCAGACCCTCACCAAGCGCTGGCTGGACGCGATGGGGTTGATGGACACCCTGCTCGCGACCGACGAACGCTTCCTACTGGGCACCTGGCTGCGCTCCGGCGGCTACGACGCCCGCTCCCTGATCACCACGTGGGGCGGCCGCACCCCGGCCGCGTCCCTGCACGACTACGGCGGCCGGGAGCTGTCGGGGCTGGTCGCGGACGTCTACGCGCCACGCTGGCGTCGACACTTCGCGGCGCTGGAACCGGTGGTCGCCGGGACGGCGAAGACGTGGGCGCAGGCGGATTGGTTCGGTATGGATGATGCTTGGGCGCGGAGCGGGAAGGCCTATCCGGTGACGGCGGTGGGCGATCCGTTCGCGGTAGCCAGCGACGTCATGGCGTTCCTTGTAGCTGCTTGACCGTAGGCACTCGCTTCTGCGCAGTCGACAGGAACGCGGCGTCCCGCGGTCCCATTTTCTGGGGCCGCGGGACGCTCTGGTCTATGCCTGGTTCGAGGCGAGTGCTTCAGATGGGTCTACTACAGGTGCGCGGAGCGCGTGGCGCCGGAGGATATGGCGGTGGCAGCGGTGTTGTTGTCCAGCAGGGTCCAGTTGTTGTTGATGCCCGGCGTGTACTGGTAGATCTCGCCGTTGCTGTGCAGCTGGTACAAGGTTCCGTCATCGCCGACCTGGATGCTGGTCGCCAGGGGATTGGTATCGAGCGGCTGGGACCAGGTGCCGTTGTTGTACTCGTAAATGGTGCCGGTGGTGTCCAGCTCGTAGACGACGCCCGCCTGCGGCCCCGCGACGATGCGGGTGGCGGCGACGTTGTTGCCGACCTGCGTCCAGCCGGTCATCGGCGTTCCCGTGTACTGCCAGATCGAGCCGTCGTTGTGCAGCTCCCACACCGAGTTGGGCGCGTCTCCGGCGGCCATGCCGACCGTGCCGGTGTTGTTGTCCAGCTCGAGCCAGTGGTTCCCGGCGATGGTGGCCTCGTTGTACTGCCAGACCGTGCCCGTGCTGTCCAACTCGTACAGGCTGTTGTCATTGCCGGCGGCGATCGCCTTGGCCGCGACGTTGTTGCCGATCGGGGCCGAGGTCCACCCAGAAGCCTGCGTCCACTTCCAGATCGCCCCGGTGTTGTCGAGCTCGTAGAGCGCATTCTGGCTGGCAGCGATGTGGACGGCTGCGACGTTGTTGCCGATGGGCGCCGAGGACCACCCGGAGGAGTTGGTCCATTTCCAGATCGCGCCGGTGTTGTCGAGCTCGTAGAGATCGGCGCCGCCGTTACTGGTGGCGATCTCCTTCGACGCCGAGTTCGTCCCGATCTGCGACCAGTTGGTATTGGCCGCGCCACTGTGAATGAAGATCGTCCCGTCCTTGTGGAGCTGGGCGACGGACCCGGCGACATTGAACGTCACGGGAGCCGACGTGACAGACGGAGACGAGGCACCGTTCACCGAGGCGGTCGCGATCGCCGTCAAGGTGTGGCTGCCGACGGTGAGCGCCGTCGTGTCCAACGGCACGGGATAGGGCGCACCGGTGGCCGGCCCACCCACATTCGCGCCATCCACCTGGTACTGGACGCTGATGCCCGCGCCGGTCGTGCTGTCAGCGGCGTTGGCGGCCAATGCCACGGTCCCGGACACGTAGGCACCAGGGGCCGGGCTGGTGATGCCCACGCTCGGCGCGGCCGGGGCGTTGTTGACGTTGACAGTGCCGGGTCCGTAGGTGTGGTTGTTGCCGTCGGTTTCGTTGGCGGTGACCGAGATGCTGTACCTTCCGCTGGCCAGACCGGCGGTGTTCCACCCCTGGGCGTAGTTGGTGCTGCCGCTGCCGCCATTGATGGTGGTGGAGTATCCGCCGGGCCCGGTGATGGTGTAGCTGAGGGTGTTGATGTAGCCCTGCGAACTGGCCATAGCGGTGAGGTTGACGGTGCTGGAGACGTTTTGGCCGGTGGCGGCCGCGCCGTTGGCGTCGATGGTGACGTTGAAGTCGGACGGCGGAGTCTTGACGCCGTCTGCTGGGTCGTGGAGCCAGGCGACGCCGTTGACGTAGCCGTAGCCGGTGTTGCCTGGTTCCTCGGAGGCGACCATGCCGCCGCTGACGCTCATGGTTCCGAGGCCGTTCTCGGAGAAGTTCTGCTGGAGCAGCGTGATGCTGCCATTGCCGGAGGAGTTCACATTGTTGGCCAGTACCAGCGCGACGTGTCCGTCGGCCCCGTTCGTGGCCATGCTGATCACGTCGCCGGGTGCGGGTGAGACGTTGTTGGCCTGACCGTTGGTGACCTTGGTGAGTTTGCTGCCGCGGTAGTTCTCGACTATCTGCCCGCCGGATGCCTGGTAGCTGTTACTGATATATCCGGCTTCGTACATGTAGCGTCCGGCCAGTTCGGTGCACTCCCATTCGTTCCACGATATTGGGAAGCCGGACATGTCGCGCACGTCCTTGGCGTAGTCCGGGTAGGCCGGCGTCGGTCCACACGCGATGATGCCGCGAACGTTTGAACTGCCGAGCTGGTAGCTGGCGCTGTTTCCCGAGTCGCACGTCTTGCCGTTCCACCAACTGGGCTCGGACAGCGAGGACAGTGCGGACGACGACGAGGTGGCCGTTGTCGCGGGGGTGCGTGCTCGGGCGGCTGCGGCGTTGGTCTCCGCAAGCTTCTCGCTGGCCGGGGTGACGTGGCCGATGGAGGTGGCGGCGTCGAGGTGGGTGCCGGACACCCTGACCCCGCTGGCGAAGTCCGCTATCGGCTCACTGGCCCGCTTGAACGCCTGGATCACGTAGGCGCGGTTCCCGGCCTCGGTCACCCACTCGACGAGGTCGGCCCGCTCCGGGTGTACGCCGTCGATCGCGACCATCGGGGTGCTGGCGATGCCGACCACTGTGTGCCCGAACAGCGAAGCCACGGGTCCGGCGTGACTTGCGCCGCCTTGCGCGTCGCGTTGCCTGCGTAGCGACGCGGACCATGTGCCGATGTCGCCGGCTTTGTGCGGTCCGAGGTCCGGGAAGTCGAGAGGGTCGGCTGCTCCGACCGGCACGGCGGTGATCGTGACCTTGTACGTGGAGTAGCGGCGGTCGAATACCGCTTCCTGCATCGGAGATCCGGCTTCGGACGTCTGTGGAGAGACGTCGGGAAGGTTCGGTGCGCTCGCAGTGAGCGTCGTACCGTCCAGGGCGAAGCTGGCGAGCTCGGTCGCGCTCGCCGCTGTGGTCGCTGTGGCCGCGGTCGGCAGTGCCACCGAGATGATGGACGCGGCTGTCGCTCCCAGCGCGATCGTGAGCTGGGAACGTCGAAGACGTGGTCTGTTGGCCATGGGTCTCCCCCTGTGTCGAGCCGGTGTGGTCGGCTCCCGCTGATGACTTCGTGGTCCCAGGCCGCCTGTCTACAGGCGGACCGGGGGCCGCCCGTTTCGCTCAAATATTCACACGCGGTGTGGCGATCGATCTAGCCGAAAAACCGGGTCGGAACGGCTCCTGAGCGGTTGCCGCAGAGCGGGCTTGCCGCAGGGGTCAGCCCGTTTATTTAGTCCCTGCCGGCGCCGTCTGAGTTGATGCGACTGTGGCGTTCTACGGGTCCTTGTGCCGCAGTCGATTCCTGCGGGAGCGACGTACCGGGGGGGTGAATCCGGCCGCGTTGAGGTTCGGCGGCCCCGTTCGTCTTCCCAAACGCCGCCACGTCCCTCCTCACAGCCTTCTGACCTGCGCAGAATCCCCCTGACCAGCAGCGCAGATGACTATTGACGACCCATCAGATTCGGCATACGGTCCGTTCGGACCAGCGGACCGCGCGTTTGTACCGGCAAACGTGGGCCGGCGGACGCAGCCGAACGTGGAGGCGTGAGGATGAAGCTCGACCTGCTGTACGAGATCGACGTGCCCAAGCCCTGGGCCAAGCCGCACCCCTACGGCCAGCGGGAGGCCGAGCAGCGGGCGTACCGCGAGGCCGTGGAGCAGATCAAGCTCGGCGACAAGCTCGGGTTCCACACCACCTGGCACGTGGAGCACCACTTCCGGGAGGGGCGGTCGCACTCGCCGGCGCCCGAGGTCATCATCGGGGCGCTTTCGCAGTGCACGGAACAGATCCGGCTCGGGTTCGGTGTCACGTTGATGCCGCACGCGTTCACGCCGCCGATGCGGGTGGCCGAGAAGGTCGCCACCGCCGACATCCTGTCCGGGGGGCGGGTCGAGTGGGGGACCGGGCGGTCCACGCCGATGGAGCAGACCGCGTTCGGGGTGGACCGTGAGGCCTCGCGGGCGCAGTGGGAGGAGGCGATCCAGGCCGTCGTCGGGATGTGGGAGGAGGAGTACTTCGAGTTCCATGGCAAGTACCTCGACTTCCCGCGCCGGATGGTGACGCCCAAGCCGGTGCAGGATCCGCACCCGCCGTGCTGGATGGCCGCCACGTCGGAGGGTTCGTCGGCCGTGGCCGGGGAGAAGGGCCTGGGGCTGCTGTCGTTCTCGATCCTGCAGCCGATCCACAAGATGGCCGAGCACATCCGGCTGTACCGGGCCGCGGCCGCGGCGCCGAAGCCGATCACCCGGGTCACCACCAACCGCGTGGCCGCCTACACCCTCGTGCACTGCGAGGAGTCGATGGCCAAGTGCGAGGAGTCGGGGATCTGGGACTCGGTCTGGTGGTGGTACAAGAACATCGCCGAGTTCACCGCCGAGTGGGAGCTGCCGCACCTGTCACAGCAGGAGCGGGACAAGGTGTTCCCGTACCTGATGCAGCAGGCGGACGGGAACTTCGACCCGAAGTCGTTCAGCGACCACGACATGATCGTGGTCGGCGACCCGGAGCAGTGCTACGCCAAGATGCTCAAGTACGCGGAGCTCGGCGTGGACCAGCTGATCTGCTACGTGCAGTTCGGCTACCTGCCGCACGAGTCGGTCATGAAGACCATCGAGCTGCTGGGTAAGGAAGTGCTGCCGGCGCTGGCCAAGGAAGGCGTCGACGCCACCATCAAGCCGGCTCCGGCCTCCTGACCCGCGGGCGAGAGGGCTGATTCCCATGACCCGTACCGATGACAGCGCGGTCCCCGACTACCGCTCCCTGCTCAGCCTGGACGGCAAGAACTTCATCGTGCTCGGCGCCGGGCAGGGCATCGGACGGCAGGCCACGCACGCGCTGGCCGCGGTCGGCGCCAAGGTGTTCTGCGTCGATCTGGACGCCGGGCTGGCCGACGACATCGCCAAGGAGGTCGGCGGCGTCCCGTGGGCCGGCGACGCGATCGAGCAGGCCTCGGCCGAGCGCCTGTATCAGGACGCGGAGAGCGCGCTGGGCCGCATCGACGGCATCGTGGACATCATCGGTATGGCGAAGTACGCCGGGCTGCTGGACAGCGACCAGGACAGCTGGGAGTGGCACCACGGCATCGTGCTCCAGCACGCGGTCAACGCGATCCGCTTCGGCGCCCCGCGCATGATCGCCACCGGCGGCGGGGTGCTGACGGTCGTCGCCTCTGTTTCCGGGATGCAGTCCGCGCCCTCACACGGCGCGTACGGCGCCTACAAGGCGGCCCTGATGTCACTGGTGCGAACGGCCGCGGTCGAGCTGGGGCCCAAGGGGTTGCGGGCGAACGCCGTGGCCCCGGGCCTGGTCATGACGCCGCGGGTGGCCGGATACCTCAGCGAGGCGGAGAAGGAACGCGGCGCTCGCAACGCTCCGCTGCGCCGATCTGCGTTTCCGTCGGACATCGCGGAAGTCATCTTGTTCTTGTGCACAGGCTTGTCGTCGTATATCACTGGGCAAACGATCGTCGTTGACGGCGGAGTCTCGGCCAAGTTCGGATACTCCTTGCCCGGAGAGGATTGATACTCATCGATGACGGCTCACAACGGCGTGGGTGACAGCGCGCATACCGAAATGTCCAACGCCGACCGGAGCCAGCGCGGGGGCACCTCCCGGCACGCGTCCGTGGAGCCCTATCTGGCCGGTTGCGCCTGGCCGCCGGGCCAGGGCGCGGTTTATCCACGCGCCGACCCGCGCGACTTCTCCCGGCTGCCGATCGACACCTGGGGGACCGCCACGGTCCCGGTCGGGGTGCGGCTGGAGTTCTCCGGGGCGGCGCGGGCGGTGCAGATCGCCTACCGGACCAAGACCGCGGACCTCGGGTACCGCGGCGACGGGGCGGGCACGTTCTTCGCCGCCTACCAGGGCGAGAAGTTCATCTCCTACGCCGACGCGATGCTCGGCGACGGGATGGCCGTGCTGGACCTGGCCGGGGCCGACGAGTCACTGCCGGTCACGGTCTACCTGCCCGAGGGCATGAAGCCGGAGATCGTCTCCCTGCGCGCCACGCAAGGCGAACTGCTCCCGGCGCCCAAGCAGCAGCGCTGGATCTGTTACGGCGACTCGATCGCCGAGGGCTGGTCCGCCTCCGAACCCGCGCTGTCCTGGCCGGCCATCGCCGGCCGGGTGCACGGGCTGGACGTGGTCAACCTCGGCTACGCCGGCGCGGCCCGCGGTGAGATCGTCTCGGCCGAGCAGATCGCGGCGCTGGATCCGCCGGCGGTCATCTCCGTCAACCACGGCACGAACTGCTGGACCCGGATCCCGCACAGCGCCACCATGATGATGGCCGGGATGGACGCGTTCCTGCGGGTGGTGCGCGAGGGGCATCCGGGCGTGCCGATCGTGGTCTGCTCGCCGGTGTTGCGGCCGGACGCCGAACAGACCCGGAACAAGCTGGGCGCGACGCTGGAGGATCTGCGCGAGGCGATCGAGGACGTGGTCCTCAGCCGCCGCGAGCGCGGTGACCGCGACCTGTACCTGGTCCGCGGCGCCGGCGTGCTGCGCGCCGAACACCTCGCCGACGGCATCCACCCCGGCGACGAAGGACACCGGATCATGGCGCGGGCGTTCGGGGATCCCATCGCCGAGCGCGTGACGAGAGAGTAAGAGGACGGGAGACCATGGCGCGTCCGGCCCCGGCCGTGGACCGCACGGTGGCGGTGCTGAACCTGCTCGCCGCGCACCCCGACACGGCCTTCTCACTGTCGGAGATGTGCCGCCGGCTGGACATCAACAAGGCCACCGCCCACGCGATGCTGACAGCCCTGGCCGACTCCGGCTTCCTGCTGCGCAACCCCCGCGACAAGTCCTACACCCTGGGCCCGGCACTGATCGCCCTGGGCTCGGCCGCCGCCGCCCGCCGCCTGGAACTCGTGGAGTTCGCCCGCGCGCCGATGCAGTCCCTGGCCGCCGCCACCGGCTTGCAGTGCGTGGTGTCCTCGGCGATGGGGGAGGAGATCGTCTTCCTAGCGGTGGCAGGGGAGGTGGTCCCATTCGGCCCGCACGTCCGCGTCGGCCAACGGATACCCCTCGCCCCGCCGATCGGCACAGTGTTCATGGCCTGGTCACTGCCCGACGAGGTGGACACCTGGCTGCACCGCGCCGCAGGCAGCCCGCTGACGGAGCCGGAGCTGGAGCGCTTCCGCAACGGGGTACGCGCGGTGCGGCGGCGGGGGTACTCGGTGGGACTGGAACCCGACGTCCTCGGGGTGCGCCTCGGGCAGTCGCTGGACGACCACGAAGCAGTACCGCCGCTGCTCGCGGAACTGTCGCACACCTCGTACCTGATGGACGACTTCGGCGGCAGCACCCACCGCATCGGGCACCTGGCGGCGCCGGTCTTCGGGCCGGACGAGCGGGTGGCGATGGTGCTGACGCTGTACGGCTTCCAGAAGCAGCTCAGCGGCGTGGACATCGACGGGCTGGCCGCACGGCTGACCGGGACCACGCGGGAGATCACGTTCGCGGTGCGGGGGCGGCATCCGGACTTGCGGGTGAGTGGGTTGTTGGACTGAGG
>NZ_JAAFZA010000509.1 GCF_015356865.1 Catenulispora pinisilvae | reverse complement strand
GCAATGAGGGCTACGTCGTGGAGCATTACGAGCTGACGCTGGACTACCGGGTGGGGCCGAACCGGATGTCGGCGGTGGCGGTGCTGACGTGCCGGGCGACGGCGCGGTTGGCGGCGGTGGTGCTGGACTTCTCCGATCATCTGCGGGTGGATCGGGTGATTCTTCAGGACGGCCGGCGGCTGCGGTTCGAGCATCGTAAGGAGAAGCTGCGGGTGACGCTTCCGACGCCGGTGGTGGCGGGGGAGCAGGTGGTGGTGGAGGTGGTGTACCGGGGCGCGCCGCGTCCGGTGTCGAGCCGGTATGGCGGGCTGGGTTGGGAGCAGTTGGCCGACGGGGTGTTGGTGGCGTCGCAGCCGACGGGGGCGCCGTCGTGGTTCCCGTGTAATGACCGGCCGGATGAGAAGGCGACGTATCGGGTGCAGGTGAGTACGGCCTCGCAGTACCGGGTGGTGGCGAACGGCCGGCTGGCGCCGGTGGCGCACAGCGGGTCGTCCTCGACGTGGACGTTCGTGCAGGACGCGCCGATGGCGACGTATCTGGCGACGGTGCAGATCGGGCCGTATCAGCGGATTGATTTGCCGGTGGTCGGCAGCGGCGTGCCGCAGCTGCTGGTGGCGCCGGTGCGGCGGGCGTCGGCGGCGCGGGCGGCGTTGGCGCGGCAGGACGAGATGGTGGCGTTGTTCGGCGGGCTGTTCGGGCCGTATCCGTTCGAGGCGTACACGGTGGTGGTGACTGACGACCACCTGGAGATCCCGGTGGAGGCTCAGGGTGTGTCGATGTTCGGCAGCAACCACATGGACGGGGAGTGGGAGCGGCTGATCGCGCACGAGTTGGCGCACCAGTGGTTCGGCAACTCCCTGACCTTGGGGGATTGGCGCGACATCTGGCTGCACGAGGGCTTCGCCTGCTACGCGGAGTGGCTGTGGTCGGAGGGCTGCGGCGAGGGGTCGGCCGACGGGCACGCCCGCACCTGGCACCAGCGGCTGTCCCGGCTTCCGCAGGATCTGGTGCTGGCCGATCCCGGCCCGGCGGATCTGTTCGACGACCGCGTGTACAAGCGGGGTGCGCTGACGCTGCACGCGCTGCGGTTGTCGGTCGGCGACGAGGTGTTCTTCACCCTGTTGCGGACCTGGACCGACCGGTTCCGGTACTCGACGGTGTCCACGGCCGGGTTCGTGGAGGTGGCGTCGTCGGTGGCCGGGCGGGACC
>NZ_JAAFZA010000508.1 GCF_015356865.1 Catenulispora pinisilvae | reverse complement strand
GTGGTAGGGATCGCTAGACGGGTTCGGGGGCTACGGGTTTTTGGGCGGGTTACAGCGGGTTGGTCATGGCGCTTTGCTTTCGGATGTAGTGCCGCTGGCGGCAGTGCCATCCGTATTGCTCTCGTTGTTCTCGTCGGCCCTTGCCAGTTCCACCCTTGCCAGTTCCGCCAGTGCCGCGAGCGCCTGGGTGAAGCACTCCATCGGCGGCGTCACCAGGCCGGCCCCGACCTGCCCGGTCCCGGCCACCCGTCCGGCCATCCCGGTGTTGATCTGCGGCAGCACGCCGGTCCGCACGACCCGCCCCACCTCGATCCCGGTCGGCGTCCCGCGGAAGTCCAGGGTCGGCACCGTGAACGCGGGGTTCTCGGCCAGCGTGATCTCGTACATCAGCCGCGTGGTCGCCACCGCGCCGGCCGCCGTCCCCCCGACCAGCCGCGCGATCGCCGGTGCGGCCGCCATCGCGAACCCGCCGACCCCCGCGGTCTCGGTGATCGCCGAGTCCCCGATGTCCGGATTGGCGTCCTGCGGCCCGTACCCGGCCAGGAACAACCCCTCGGGCGTGTTCGCCGGCGCGGTGAACCACCGATCGCCGGTCCCCGAGGTCTGGATCCCGAAGTCGGTCCCGTTGCGCGCCATCACGGTCACCACCGTGCTCCCCGCGATCCCCGACGCCGCCCGCGCCGCCAGCTTGCACGCGGGCATCACGAGGTTGAGGAAGAAGTGATCGTTCCCTGACACGAAGCGCACCACCTCGGCCAGCTCCCGGCCGTCCTCCCCGTTCTCGATCAACGACGGCAGCAGCTCGCGCAGCAGCATGAGCGTCCCGGCCCGGTTCCGGTTGTGGCCCTCATCGCCCATGTGCAGCATCTGCGCGACGATCGCCTTCACATCCACCAGACCCCGCCGCCGCACCGCACGCTGCAACATCGGCCCCAGCACCCCGGCCATCCAGCGCAGCCGCTCGACCACCTCGGGCCCGAACGCCCCGTATCGCAGCACCTTGCCGAGGCCTTCGTTCAGGCTGCACCAGGAACTGCCGCCGCCGACCGGATCGCGGAGTTCGAGGAGCCACATGCCGGGGGAGACGACACCGGCCATCGGACCCACGCCTCCGCGGTGATGGCAGGGGGTCAGTTCGGGGGCGGTGCTCTCGCCGCCACGGCCCACGCTCCCGGCGTTCGTGCTTCCGCGACCGGCGTTCCCGCCGCCCCGGCCCACAGGGCCCACACGACC
>NZ_JAAFZA010000507.1 GCF_015356865.1 Catenulispora pinisilvae | reverse complement strand
GGGGGCATCGTCTGGGGCGGGGTCGGTGGTGGTCGAGGTCGTGGTGGTAGTTGAAGTCGAGGTCGCGGTCGTGGTTGAAGTCGCGGTTGTCGTCGCGGCGGCGCTCGTGGCGCCACCGCTGTCCGGCCCGACCGCCTCCGCCGGGTCGTGCTCGACCTGGACGTCAGCCATCGGTGGCCTCGCCGCGCTTCGGGCCGGTGTCGCGACCCCACTCGTCGAGGACGCGCAGCGGCGGCGTGGCGGCGATGACCTTGGTGAAGCTGACCTTCTCGCTGGCCGCCGTCAGGGCCGCCAGAGCGGCCGCCAAACCGATGAGGCCGGGGCGCGAAGCCCGCGCGGCCGCCGCCACGCCGAGCACCGCACCCAGCGCGTTGGCACCGCAGTCCCCGAGCATCGCCCGCTCTCCGAGGTCCTCGGGCAGAAGCGCCGCGGCGGCACCGAGTGCCGCCGCTGTGAGGAGCCCGCCACGGGCCCCGGAAGCCGGGCCGCCGTCCGCGAACACCTCGCGCACCACGGCCGCCCCCGAGCCGACCGCCGCTGCCTTCACGGCCCGGCCAGGGCGCAGGTCGAACAGGTTGACCACGTTGGCGGCCCCGGCGACGACCAGCCCGGCCAGCACCCGCTCCAGCGGATCGCGCCGCACCACGGCACCGGCGGCCAGGCCGACGGCGCCGATGCCGAGGATCTTGACGGCACCGGTCGTGACCTCGCCCCGGGCCAACGCCGAGAGGTGACCGCGAAAGCCCTTGGCGACGCCGCGCTCGTTGAGATCGTCATAGAGGCCGACGGCCCCGGCACCGAGCACCGCGCCACAGCCGGCCAGCCGCATCGCAGGCGGGAGGCCGGGCGTCAGGAGCGCGGCGGCGGCGATGCCGACGGCGACCGCCGGACCTTCGAGCAGGGTGACTTCGCGCCCGCGGTTGTTCGTGCGAGACCAGCGCGCACGACCGCCGGGAGGCCGCGCATTCAGCACACGATATGCGCCCCGCGCCACCGCCGCGCCGACCGCACCGGCGGTCACAACCCCGGCGCCGCCGATCACCCCGGCCGCTGCCACCCGCTCGACGCTACCCGCTGCGCGCGGCGGGAGCGGCGAACGACTCGCGCCGGGTCGGGTGAGCCGACCGACGCCGCTCACCGCACCCAACCGGCCCGCGCCCCCGACCGAGCCGGCAGCCTCCTGGCCCCAGCCGCCTAGCCGATCAGCGCCGACCGTCAGCCCGGCCGCCACCGCCCCCGCACCCAACCGGCC
>NZ_JAAFZA010000506.1 GCF_015356865.1 Catenulispora pinisilvae | reverse complement strand
CTCGAAGTCACCCGCTGACCGCGGCAGACGATCTAGACCGCAGACACCCGCCTACGAACAGGATGAACACCCGCAAACCCGATCACACCAGTACCCTGACCAGCGACGTCATGTTGGCATTCGCTCACTGGACACTATGTCAAGGCTAGCCATGACACAGGGGACGCGCCAGGGAACAGACAACAACGCTCAGATACCTCTGATGGCGACTGGCCCGCATGTGCGCGCTCGAACCATACTCAGAAGAGTTCTATGACGGGAATAGCGCAAGCCCTGAATAAGGTCCCTCCACCAGTAGTGCTGGGTCTGCGCGCCGGCTGCTGCCCCGACCTGGAGCCCGGTAGTGACGGCAGGACCGGGCGACACCTGATCCGCGGCAAGACGTTCAAGACCGCCATCGACGAACGTGGGAACCGCGACTCCACCGGAGCCGACCGCGACGTTCCCTGGGGGGCGATCACGCCGGTCGTCAACGCCATCCGCGTCCTGGAACGCATGGTCCCGCCCGGGAGCCTGCTGTTCGACACGGCCGCGCACGACGTCGCCGGACGCCGCCGAAGCACCGGATCGCTGAAGCTCGACACGGTGCGGGACCGCATCGAGGCGTTCACCGCCTAGTACTCCAGCCTGAATTAGGGCTGTGAGCTGTGTCTTCGTCGGTAGTGGCAGCGGCGGGCGGTGGCCTGGTGTCGTCGGCGCCAGGTCGACCATCTCAGGATGTGATGGACGGTATGTTGTCCGGGCGTTCGGGGAAGGACAACTGCCAGGAGTCGTCGAATCTCTGCCACGGTGAGGGGGATGACATCGGCTGAATTGGGCGTTCCCCCTTTTGCTGCGCTTGGGCCGCCAGCACGGTCAGGAACGCGAACGCGAGCATGGACAAGGTGATGTGCCGGTACCAGCTGGTGTAGCGACGCACCTCGTACTGATCCAGGCCGCACTCGTTCTTCGCCGCACCGAAACAGTCCTCCACGGCCCACCTCCGACCGGCGATCAGAACCAGCTGCTGCACGGTGGTGCCGAACGGGGCAAAGCACAGGTAGTACGCGATCTCCTCCGGATCGCTGATGCTGCGCCGGGCCAGAACCCACCGACGATGCGTGGGCGGGTCCGGGTCGAGGTCCGGAATGCAGGGCCCCGGAGTGTTCCCCGGATGTCCGGTTGATCACGGGATGCCGTGGAGCGTGAGAACGGCTGTGGGGTCGAGGTGGGCTCGGCGTCCGGCGGCGATGTTGGCCCATCCGGCCTTGTGGAGTG
>NZ_JAAFZA010000505.1 GCF_015356865.1 Catenulispora pinisilvae | reverse complement strand
GGCGAGTTCTACCGGTCGTCGCAACGCGTTGTGGTTGTGTGGTCTGACAGTAGCTTGGTGAGGCGTTCGGCTGGGGTATCCCAGTCGAGGACTTTGCGGGGTCGCCGGTTGAGTTTGGCGGCGACGGCCGCGACGTGCTCGGCGCTGTGGACCGATAGGTCCGTGCCCTTGGGGAAGTACTGGCGGAGCAGTCCGTTGGTGTTCTCGTTCAGGCCGCGCTGCCAGGGACTGTGCGGGTCGCAGAAGTAGACCTGCATGTTCGTCGCCACGCTCAGTGCCAGGTGTCGGGCCAGTTCAGCGCCTTGGTCCCAGGTGAGTGTCTTGGCCAGGCAGACCGGCAGCGCCTTGATCGCCTCGGTGAGTGCGACCTGGACGGTGTCCGCGTCGTGACCGTCGGGCAGCGGCACCACGAGCGTGAAGCGGGTGGTGCGCTCCACGAGCGTGGCCATGGCCGAGCGGTTGTTCGCTCCCAGGATCAGGTCGCCTTCCCAGTGGCCGGGCACGACGCGCTCGGCGACTTCGGCGGGGCGGTCGTGGATGCTGGTCATCGGGTCGCGGAAGCGCGGCTGCCGCGCATCGGCGGCGCGTCGGGGCTTGCGGGCCGAGCGTCCGCTGCGCAGCACCTTCTTCAGCTCCCGACGCAGGATTCCGCGGCCGTGCACGTACAGCGTGGAGTAGATCGTCTCGGTGCACACGTGCAACTCCGGCCGGTCCGGGAAGTCCCGGCGCAGACGGTTGCTGATCTGCTCCGGGCTCAGGTCGTCATCCAGTATCGCCTGCACCAGGGCGCGCAGCTCGGGATTGTTCACGATCCGGCGCGGCTTGGGCCGGGTCTTGCGCGCCGCCGCGCGGTGCTGCGCCCGCTCGGCCCGGTACGGTGCCTGCGGATCGCCGGCATGCCCGTTGCGCCGCACCTCGCGGCTCACCGTCGACGGCGACCGGTCCAGCTCGGCGGCGATCCTCCGCACCGAAGCACCCTCGCGGTGCCGGTCGGCGATGTGGATCCGCTCCAGCAGATCCAGATACCGGCCCGGCTGCCCGCCCGCCTCCACCAGCTCATCCACCATCTTCGCCGCCTGCTTCCCGCTCAAAGCCGGGTCGGCGCGCACGTAGGGCCGGACCGGCAGACCGCGCTCTCGCCGCCAGGCCACGCCGGTGTGGCGCGACACGCCAACCCGCTCACACGCCTTACCGATCCTGACGCCCTCGTCGAGCAGACGAAAGAACCCCTCCCGCTCGTCGGCCAACCGGCCACCGGCGGGACGACCACGCTTTCGGCCCGCAGAGAACTGATCCATAGTCAACAACACCTTCAGGCTCAGGTGTTGCAACGACTCCTAGAATCCGCC
>NZ_JAAFZA010000504.1 GCF_015356865.1 Catenulispora pinisilvae | reverse complement strand
CAGGGCCCCGGAGTGTTTAGGTCTCGACCGGGTTTGAGGTGGTTGTGACTGGCGGGTCTGGAGTGACGAACGAGCACGGCGCTGGGAGATCATGGAGTTCTCTAGGCTCATGATCATCGGAGTGCCGTGCTCGCCGGTCCATCCTTGCAGTTCCAGTCTTCTGTGTTGCTCGCGGCCTGTCTGGGCGGTGGGAGTCCGCCAGCCGAGGTCGCTCACGCCACTGTTCCGGGGCTGGTGGAGCGGTTGGCGGCGGTGCCCGATCCACGCGGCCGGCAGGGGCGGCGCTACCGGCTGGCAACGCTGCTGGGGCTGGGGGTATGCGCGATGAGTGTGGTCGGGCATGACTCGGTCGCGGCGATCGCCCAGTGGGGCCGTTCGGCAGGCGGCGAGGTGCTGGCCCGGCTGGGTGCGCCGTTCGACCCGCTGCGCGGGGTGTATCAGGTGCCGGATGAGAAGACGCTGCGCGATGCCTATGCGAAGGTTGACCCGTCGCACCTGGCGGCGGCGGGGTTCGCGCGTTTGGCCGCGTTGGCCGAGGCCGTGGGTCAGGATGCGTTGGCTCCGGACGGATTGTCCGAACGCGAGCAGCGTCGCAGGGCACGGCGGTCGGCCGAGGCGCCGCCCAGGCCACGCGGCCGGGAAGCGTTCGCGGTGGACGGCAAGTGCCTGCGCGGCGCGAAGCGCGCTGACGGCTCGCAGGTGTACGTCATCTCCGCGGTGCGGCACCACGACCGGCTGACCGCCGCTGCACGGGAGATTGCGGCGAAGTCCAATGAGATCCCGGCGTTCGCCCAGCTACTGGCAGACATCGACGATGATCACCTGCGCGGCGCGGTGGTGACGATGGACGCGCTGCATGCCCAACGCGACCACGCCGCCTACCTGGTGGAGGAACGCCGCGCGCACTACCTGGTGACGGTGAAGGGCAACCAGCCGAACCTGTCGAAACAGCTGCGGGCCCTACCCTGGCGTGAGGTACCGGTGGTGCACCGCAGCCACGATGCCGGCCACGGCCGCGAAGAGCACCGCGAACTGCAGGTTGTCACTGTCCACGATCTGCTGTTCCCGCCACCGACCTCGCGTGGGAACAGGCCACCGCCCGCGAGCTGGCCGAATGGGCCCGCGGGCACTGGATGATAGAGAACAGCGTGCACTGGGTCCGCGACGTCACCTTCGCAGAAGACGCACACCACCTGCGCACCGGCCACGCCCCGGCCGTGCTCGCCGGCCTGCGCGACATCGTCCGCGGAGCACTCCACAAGGCCGGATGGGCCAACATCGCCGCCGGACGCCGAGCCCACCTCGACCCCACAGCCGTTCTCACGCTCCACGGCATCCCGTGATCAACCGGACATCCGGGGAACACTCCGGGGCCCTG
>NZ_JAAFZA010000503.1 GCF_015356865.1 Catenulispora pinisilvae | reverse complement strand
CTTCCCTCACTGGACGATCACGCCCCCGGCAGGCCCGTGACCAGGACAACAAGAGCCGGATGACGGGAGACTGTCACGTCCGGATCTGTGGGAGCCCGGGGCTGAGATGCCCCGGGCCACCCGACGAGCCCAAGCAGGATCAACGCCAAGAGCTCAAGCAAGGTCAAGATCAAGAGCTGTGATGAAGGGCCGGCGCCTCCGGCGGGGGCTCTCGGCTCCCTCGGGGAACTGGCGCTGCTCCATAGGGTGGTCGCCTCAGGGCCCTGCGGCGGCGGTTCCTGAGGTGGTTGCGGTCCGTTCCCCACGGTCGCGTCGTCAGCCCCAAGGGGTACAGCACCGGTGTCCGGGAGTAAAGTCCGCGCCGTTGCGGTCGGGGTTGCAAGCTGCGGTTTGTATAGCGCGAACTTGACTCCCGGCCACCGGCACTGTAGGCGAAGCCCTGCCGACGCGACCGAGGGGAACGAACCGAAAACCGACCGGAGAAGTACAAAACTGGTGGTGCGGGGCGGTCGGCTCGGCGAGTTCGGCCGCCGGTCCGGCGCCTGGCAGCGCGGCAGTCCCGAGGACGCGCGGTCTGGGTTGGCGGGCGCCGAATCGGCCCGGCGGCCACAACAGAAACCATCGGGACACCGAGCTGGATCCTGGCCGGGTCCTCGACACTCATCGCGGGCGCGGCTGGTCCCTACCGCACCCGGGCATGTTCTCGACCAACTGCCCAGCGGCCCGTCGCCAGGGCCTCACCGGCAGCCGCATCGCTAAGCCGCGTCTACGGGCCCTGCGATTGCTATTCTTCCGGTCGGTTTTCGGTTCGTTCCCCTCGGTCGCGTCGGCAGGGCTTTGCCTACAGTGCCGGTGGCCGGGAGTCAAGTTCGCGCTATACAAACCGCAGCTTGCAGCCCCGACCGCAACGGCGCGGACTTTACTCCCGGACACCGGCGCTGTACCCCTTGGGGCTGACGACGCGACCGTGGGGAACGGACCGCAACCACCTCAGGGACCGCCGCCGCAGGGCCCTGAGGTGACCACCCTATGGAACCGCGCCAGTTCCCCGAGGGAGCCGAGAGCCCCCGCCGGAGGCGCCGGGCCCTTCACCAGGGCTCTTGACCTTGATTGTGATCTTGCTGTTGATCTTGCCTGTGCAGTTGACCTTGCCGTTGCCCTTGCTCCGACTTGCCGGAGTGGAAGAGGCCTGAGGTGCGCCGGGGTTGTGAACACGAAAACCGGCAGCCGACAAACACACCCGCCGACCCGAACCCCGAACCGGCACAACCATGACCGAAGGCCGTAAAAATCGCCTTTCAACCACACGCCAACCGCAACCCCCAAACCAAACCCCGCCACTTCACCGAACCGAACCCACCCAACCAAACCAACCCACCAACCCACCAAC
>NZ_JAAFZA010000502.1 GCF_015356865.1 Catenulispora pinisilvae | reverse complement strand
CAGCCTCGGGACTGCCGCGTTGCCAGCACCGGGACCGGCGGCCGAAGTCGCCGAGTCGCCGGTACCGCACCACTGGGCTTTGCACCTATCCGGTCGGTTTTCGGTTCGTTCCCCTCGGTCGCGTCGGCAGGGCTTCGCCTACAGCGCCGGTGGCCGGGAGTCAAGTTCGCGCTCTGACAAACCGCCACTTCCACGCCCGACCGCAACGGCGCGGACTTTACTCCCGGACACCGGTGCTGTACCCCTTGGGGCTGACGACGCGACCGAGGGGAACGAACCGCAACCACCTCACAAACCGCCAGCGCAGGGCCCTGACCCGGCCACCCTATGGAATTGCGCCAGTTCCCCGAGGGAGCCAAGAGCCCCCGCCGGAGGCGCCGGGCTCTTCACCAGAGCTCTTGACCTTGATCTTGCAGTTGATCTTGCAGTTGATCTGGCTCTTGATCTGGCTCTTGATCTGGCTCTTGATCTGGTTCCTGATCTGGTTCCTGATCTAGACCCTGGTTCCGACCTGCTGGAGTTGAAGAGGCCTGAGATGCGACGGGGTCGTGAACACGAAAACCGGAAGCCGACAAACACACCCACCGCCCCGAACCCCGAACCGGCACAATCATGACCGAAGGCCGTAAAAAGCATTTAAGACCCAAAACCCAACCGCAACCCGGCCCACAGACTCCATCGCCCCCAAAGCCCGCAACGGCGACGGACTCGCGCACGCTCCAGGTTCAAAGACCCAACGCGCGCCTCGCTAATCCTCGAACAACTCCTCCATCGCCCGCTCCAGCACGTCCTCCGGCGGGGTGGGGCACTGCCAGCCGGCGGCTTCCATGGCGGCGAGGAATTCGGGTTCGGGGGCGAAGCCGTATTCGCTGAGGTAGTAGGTGAGGGCGTCGTTCCAGACCCAGGTGCCGTCGGTGCGGAAGCCCATGGGGACCACTTCGCCTCGGGCGGGTTCGACGAAGTCGGGTTCGGATGCCGTCGTCATCAGCAGGGGTGTGCCCGCCGCGAGGTAGGCCAGGGGTTGGGTGCGGTCTGCCGGGTTTAGGCGGGGGTGGTCTGGGGCGTAGTAGGGGACGCCGTCGGTAGCGCCGTCGAAGACTCTCGCGATGCGGGTCGTGGCCGTCATGGTCGTCGTCCTAATCGGTCGGTGCTGGGGTGCGGAATTCGCGCAGGGCGTGCAATACATGATCGCGCGATGACAATCCGGGCACCCGTTCCAGGAGGGCGGCTTCCGGGACTGTGCCGGGGGACAGGCTCACGCGCAGGATGAGCCGGTGGAAGCCGTCGGTGGAGGTTTCGCGCGCCAGGTGCTCCAAGCGGGTGAGCTCGTCGGGGGTGAACCGGCTGAGGGCTTCGCGGGTCGCGTCGTCGATCGGGGTGGCGGCGGGGTCTGGCTC
>NZ_JAAFZA010000501.1 GCF_015356865.1 Catenulispora pinisilvae | reverse complement strand
CACCACTCCCAGCACCACGCCGAGCACGACGCCGAGCTCGCCCAGCGGCGGCGGAATCCAGAACGCGGGCTTCGAGAGCGGTTCGCTCTCGCCGTGGACCTGCCCGAGCAACCTGGGCTCGGTGGAGAGCTCGACAGTGCACGGCGGGTCGAAGGCACTGCAAGGCAGTCCAAGCAGTAGCGACTACGCGCAGTGCCAACAGACCGTCGCGGTAAAACCGAACACCACGTACACGTTGTCCTCGTGGGTGAACGGTCCCTATACGTACCTCGGCGTCACCGGCTCCGGTGGCGACAGCTCGACGTGGACCTCCGGGTCGAGTTGGAGCCAGCTGTCGACGAAGTTCACCACCGGCGCGTCGGTGACTTCGGTGACGGTGTGGATCCACGGGTGGTACGGGCAAGGCGCGTACTACGCGGATGACTTCTCGCTGACCTGAGTCGCAGTTGGCTGAGTTCGGTTAGGAGCTGGGTCGAGTGCCCGGAACCGTGTGCCACTGCGGTTCCGGGCCTCGTCGCGTTGTCGCGGCGTCGGGTCGTCGGGCTTGGCGCTTCGGGCGGCTCAGCCGCGCAGCGCCTTGAACGCCTCGGGGTCGCTGTCGCCGAGGAAGGTGGCGCAGCGCTCGGCCTCCTCGGTCTCGCCGATGCGCTCGGCGGCCAGGCCGAGGGCGTTCAGCGCGCGCAGGAACCCGCGGTTGGACTCGTGCGACCACGGAACCGGCCCGTGGCCCTTCCACCCGGCGCGGCGCAGCAGATCCAGGCCGCGGTGGTAGCCGGTACGCGCGTAGGCGTAGGCGGCGACCGAACCGGCGGTGGAATCGTCGGCGGCCAGTGCGGCCTCGGCGAGAACAGCCCACGCGGCCGGAACCGCGGGATGCGCCGCGGCCACCTCGGCCGGGGCGGTACCCGCGGCCAGGGCGGCACGCACCGGCGCGTCGTCGGGAAGCAGAGTCGGCGGCGGCGCGCCGAGAAGGTCCTTGTGCATGGCTAGAGGCTACCCGCGGCACCCGCGCCGGTGCGGGAGCACGCCTTGAGCTGCGGCCGGCTGGTGTTCGACAGGCATCAGCCGGCCGCGCCCGCGTGCGGTCCGATCAGCGCTGGTCGCCTCTCAGCGCTGGTCGCCCCACCAGTTCTCGGCATGCGAACTGTGCGACTGTCCGTGATGTGAGGTAAGCGGCGGCAACGTCGGTAGCGGCGGCAGGGACGGCGAAGGCAACGAGGGCAAGGACGGCAGCCACGGCACCGGGACGCACAGCGGATTCCAGTGCGCCTCAAGGATCAGCAGGATGTTCTGGAGCGTCGGATCCTGCAGGGCCTGCCACGCCAGCTGGCAGATGGTCGGCTCCTCGGTCGAGGACGTGGTCGGCGACGGCGAGGGCGATGATGTGCTCGGCGGCGGGG
Organism: Catenulispora pinisilvae; assembly: GCF_015356865.1. Classification (GTDB taxonomy): domain Bacteria; phylum Actinomycetota; class Actinomycetes; order Streptomycetales; family Catenulisporaceae; genus Catenulispora; species Catenulispora pinisilvae. The sequence goes on along the minus strand of NZ_JAAFZA010000501.1, from coordinate 37 downwards.
GAGTCGGCGTTGGTGACGACTCCGTGGGGGTGGGCGT
>NZ_JAAFZA010000500.1 GCF_015356865.1 Catenulispora pinisilvae | reverse complement strand
GTCGGGGGTGTCGGGGGTGTCGGAACGTCGCGCCGGATCAGACCGGGAACTCGATATGCGGCAACACGGAGAGCCCGGGCCCGAAGCGCGGCGGAATCGCCGGCTCCGCCCCGGCCGCGACCACCGGCGGCTCGACGAAATCGACCTCGAGCTCAGACCGGTGCAACGCCACCACATCGGCCGCGTCCGGCAACCCGGGCTGCTCCACGACCAGCAACGGCCGCTCCAGAACCGGCGACAGCAACTCCAGCACATTGTCGACCGGCGCCGGCGCCGCGGGCTGACGCAGATCCAGCCCCGTCCACGGATCAGCCTTCGCGAACGCCGCCTGCCGAGCCCGCCGATCCGCCGCCCGCACCACGGTCGCGGCCGCATGGATGGTGGCTATGACGTCGTCGGCGGTGGTGGGGACCGCCACCACGCCGGAGGTGGGCACGGGCGTCGCCAGGTCGGTGGCGGCCAGGAAGGCCGGGGTGGCTATGTCGGTGCTGGTGGTGGGGACCAGGTCAGTGCCGGTAGTGGGGACTAGGTCGGTGGAGGCCGGCTCGGCGGAGGCGGAGCTGGCCTCAGGCTCGGCGGTGCTGGCCTCGGTGAAGCCGACTTCGGCAGAGATGGCGGCGACTTCGGCAGAGCTAGCCTCGGCGGAGGTGGCCTCAGCTTCGGCGGTGCTGGCCTCGGTGAAGCCGGCTTCGATGGAAGTGGCGGCTGTCTCAGCGGAGGTGGCCTCGGCGAAGGCGACTTCGGTGGAGCTGGCTTCGGCAGAGGTGGAAGTCACTGGTGCGCTGTCGGAATCAGTCGGTTCGGCCGCGATGCTGTCGGGGTCGGTCCCGAGATCATCGGCGAGGTCAGCAGTGAAGTCAGCAGTGAAGTCAGCGGCATCAGCCGGAGCATCGGCCTCGATACTCGGGAGGTCGGCGAGGTTCGTGGTGTCGGCCTCATCCGCGTCGACGCGTAGCGGCGCGAACGCGACCGTCGGCGCCTGTGCTGAGCCGGGCCGGGGACGCGTCACCTGCTTGATCGCCGCGACCGGCAGCGAGATGGTGGCCGTCGCGTCTGAGGTGCTTTCGGCGACTGCCCGCTTCACCGCCCCGACGTTGAGCGTGACCGTGGAGATCGCGTCCGAACCGCGACCAGGAGCTTCATCGCCGCTGCCGCTGGAGCTAGCACCGTTGCTCGAACCTGCGCCACTACTCGAACCAGCACCATTGCTTGAACCAGCAGCGTTACTTGAGCCAGCGCCGTTGCTTGAGCCAGCACCATTACTCGAACCAGCGCCGTTGCTTGAGCCAGCGCCGTTGCTTGAGCGAGCACCATCCCCCGCCGCACCATCCCCCGCCTCGCCAGCAGCAACCGCCGCGGCATCCGCCCCGACAGCCTCAGCCCGCTCCACCGCCGTGAAGGCGACCGTGTCCACCTCGGGGCTCGTCGGTCGGGGCGGCGCGGGCGCTGCGTCCACCTCGACGGCGGGCAG
>NZ_JAAFZA010000050.1 GCF_015356865.1 Catenulispora pinisilvae | reverse complement strand
CCCCCTCCTGCCTCACGCCGCCTCTTCAGCCCGCTTCTTGAACTCGTCCATCACCTCGCGCCACCCGCCCGCGTTGTCCTTGAACGCGCCGCGCCGCAGCTCCTCGTCCCCCTCCAGCGCCGTGAACCCGCTCTCGACCACCCGCAGCCGGGTGCCGTCGCCCTCGGGCGTGAGCGTGAACTCGATCAGGGTCGTGATCCCCTCGCGCAGCCCCTGACCCGAGTAGGCGCTGGCCCAACGGTAGGCCACGTAGCTCTTCGGGTCGATCTTCTCCACCCGCACCGGGTAGTCGCCGTACTGATCGCTGTGCGCGACGGTGGTCTCCCCGGTCACGGCCTCGGCGCCGGTCGGGCCGACCCAGAAGCCGGGCTCGGTCACCAGCGACCAGACCCGGTCCTGGGAGGCGGCGATCAGGGTCTCGCGCTCGATGCTGTCCTGTAGGTCGGTGGTCATTGCGTACTCCCTTGTTCTCACTAGCGGATCTAACGTGCAACCCCAGAGTTGCACATGGATACCGGACGCGCAACCCATAGGTTGCACATTACCGGGGCCGCGAGGTTGCGCCGGACAGATTTGTCGTCGGGGCCAGCAGCGCGGGCGCGCAGCGCACAGCTCAGTGTTCGAGCTCGGCGGCCGCCTTTCTGGGCATGAGGGCGACGACGGGGAAGGCGACGCCGGCGACGATGAGTACGACGATCAGGCTGGACTGGGCCGCGTGGGCCAATCCCCCTGAGATCGTCTGGAAGAACACGGTGGTCACCACAGCCGAGCCGATGCCGTTGGCGAGTTGCTGGATGGAGGCGATCGAGCCGCTGGCACTGCCGGCTTCGGCGGCGCTGACATCGCCGAGTGCGACGTTGAAGACGGTGGTGTAGCAGGCTCCCATGCCGAGCCCGGTGGCGAACATCGGGCCCGCGAGGTTCCACAGGCCCAGGTCGGTGCCCGAGTGGTGGATAAGCACGTAGAACCAGATGCATCCGCCCAGGAGCATGAGGATTCCGATGAACACCAGGTTGCGTCCGAGCTTGGGAAGCAGCCCCACGCACGCCCCGGATGCGGCGATGATGCCGACGGTCATGGGAACCAGGCCGAGTGCGGCTCCGCGTGGGGATTCGTGCATCCCTTCCTGCATGAACAGTGACAGGACATAGAGGAGTCCGCTGGTGGAGGCGAACACGGCCAGGCCCACGAGGACGCCGGAGGTGAAGCGCTTGTTGCGCAACAAGCTGGGGCGGATCAACGGCTCAGGCGCGGTCTTCTGGCGGTAGGCGAAGAAGACGAAGAACACGGCCCCCGCGCACACGGCGACAATCGGGAGTTCGTCCCAGCCGTTGGTCGAGCCTTCGATCAGTCCGAACAGTGACCCGAACATCGCCACCGCCAGCAAGCTCGCACCCCATCCGTCCACGACGACGCTGTTGTCCTGATCAGCCGCGGTGGTGCGGGGCAGCAGCCGGTAGGCGGCGGCCAGTCCCGCCGCGCCGAGGGCGAGGTTGATCAGGAAGATGGGCCGCCAGGTGGCCCCGGCGATGTTCGCGTCGATCAGGAACCCCGCGAGGATCGGGCCTCCCACGCCGGCCAGGCCCAGAACGGGTCCGTAGATGCTGAAGGCCGTCGTCTTCATCTTCGGCGGAAACGTCTTCGTCATGATCGCCACGCCCTGCGGGATCATCAGCGCACCGAACCCGCCCTGAAGCACGCGGGCGACGACCAGCAGGGCGGAGTCGGGAGAGAAGCCGGCCAGCGCGGAGGCGACGGTGAATCCGGCCATACCGATAAGGAACATCCGCCGCTGTCCGAACTTGTCACCGAGGCGGCCGCCCGCGACCAGGAGGACGCCCATGGCCAGGGAGTAGGCCGCCCCGAGCCACTTGATCAGCGCGTTGCCCCCGTGCAGTTCGCCGGTGATGGTCGGCGCGGCGATGTTCGTGATCGTGGAGTCGATCAGGTCGAGCGCGCTGGCCAACATGACCACCAGCAGAATCCCCCAGAGTGCCCAGGTCGGCAGGGTCGGCTGCTCGGCCGGCTCCACCTCTGTCGTCGTGTCCATCGCGGAACTCCTCTCGTGCCCGTCCGACGGGTGCGCGGCGCCGATCTCACCGGTAGTCTAACGAACATGTTCGTTAGATGCATGTTCGTGGCGAACATGATCGCCACTCGCCTGCCAGTCCAGGCGTGCTCACGCACCGAACGCACGGAAACGCGCATGAACTTGTTCGCAACGAACAGAGTCGGTAGGTTCGCCGCATGCCCAGACGCCCCGAGCCGGTGAGCCGGCGGGAGCGCCCGGCCAAGCCGGCGCTGACCCGGGCGGGGATCGTCGCGACCGCGGTGCGCGTGATGCGCTCCGAAGGGCTCGAGCGGGTCACGATGCGGCGCCTCGCGGCGGAACTCGACACCGGTCCGGCCTCGCTGTACGTGTACGTGGCCAATACCACCGAGCTACACGCGGAGATTCTTGAGGCGATGCTCGGAGAGGTCGACCTCGGACCCGTTGGCGCGGCCGGAGACTGGCGCGACCGCATCGATGCCGTCCTGGGTTCCTACGGTCGCGTGCTCGTCGAGAACCCAGGCCTGGCGCGCTCGGCGCTTGTCGCGCGGCCGTCGGGCGCGAACTACCTCAACCTCGTCGAGGCGTTGCTCACCCTGCTGAACGAAGGCGGGATTCCGGACGCACAGGCGGCCTGGGGCTTGGACTTGCTGCTCCAGAACGCCACTGCGAGCGTGGTGGAGCATCCCGGCTGGGAGGGTTCGGACAGCGTCGGCGAAGAGTGGGATTCTCTCGCCGAGGCGTTGGCGGACGCGTCGCCCGCCGGTACCCCACGGGTAGCCGCGCTCGGAACGCAGCTGATGTCCGGAACCGCTCAGTCGCGCCGGAAGTGGGCCATCCGGGTACTTCTCGACGGCATGAAGCACACGTCCCTGCCGGAGTAGACGCCACCTCAGAGGGGCACGCTTTGTGCCACCCCGGGGAGGGCCGACGTCATCCGGTTTCCTTGCAGGCATCCCCCCGGGAAAAACACGTCTCTGGCGGTGTCCTGTTTTACGGGATAGCATTCCTGTAAGACGAGACAGGAAGGAGCGGTGCGCCATGGCCATCGCTGAACTGGGACACACCGGCCTGTGGGTCTACGACCTGCCGCTGATGAAGGACTTCTACACGCGGCTGCTCGGCCTCCGCGTCACCGACGAGGACGAGAAGTTGGGCATCGTGTTCCTCAGCTCTCGCCCACAGGTGGAGCACCACGAGTTCGTCCTGCAGACCGGACGCACCGCCGCAGTAGGAGACAAGCAGCAGCACCAGATCTCATGGCGGGTGGAGAGCCTTGAGGACGTCCTCGAATTCCATCGTCAGTTCCGCCGCGAAGGCGTGCCCGTGCAGCAAGAGGTGACCCACGGCAACGCCATAGGCATCTACTTCTTCGACCCGGAAGGCAACCGGAACGAGGTCTACCTGCGCATTGATCGGGACGTGCGCCAGCCGTTCCGCAAGAGCCTCGACCTCGACCAGGAGCCGGAGCTGATCTACGCGCAAGCCGAGGCGCTGTTGAACGACGGCACGGTCGCCTATCAGCCGGTCCAGTAAGCCCGGTGAGCCAGGTCAGCCCCGTGAGCCCCGTGAGCCCAGGTGAGCTGAGATCCCGGTAGGGTGTCCTGCATGTCGGGAACTGTGAACGCGGCAGCGGAGGGCACGGCCGGCTACCGCGGGCGCAACTCCACCGCGGACCGCGCGCTGGACATCTTGCTGCTGTTCGACGATGACCGGCTGGTCCTTTCCGCACAGCAGGTCGCCGAGCACCTCGGGGTGGCCCGTTCCACCGCTTACCGGTACCTACAGAGCCTGACCACCATGAGTTTCCTGGAGGAGAACGACGGCGGGAGCGGGTTCCGCATCGGCCCTCGCGTCCTGGAACTGGCTCGGCTGGCGCGCAAGGGGATCGGGCTGTCCGATCTCGCGCTGCCGGTGATGCGCGACCTCGTCGACACCACCGGCCAGGCCGCACTCCTGACCCGTCGCACGGGTGCCTCGGTGGTGTGCCTGGAGCGCGTCGAGGCTCCGACCGCGATCCGGCTGTCCTACGAGCGGGGCCAGATCCTTCCGGTGAACGCCGGCGCCGCGGCCCTGGCCCTACTCGCCTGGGCTCCGGCGGCCGAGCGCGACGAGATTCTGAGCCGTCCACTCGCGCGTTTCACCGAGGCCACACTGACCGACCCGGAGGCTCTGCGTTCTCGTCTGGCGGAGATCCGCGCGTCGGGCGTCGCCCTCGGCCGCGGTGAGCTCGACCCCGACGTGCTGGGTATCGCGGCGCCCGTGCGCGGCTCAGACGGCGGCGTGATCGCCGCCGTGAGCATCGCGGCACTGGCCCACCGCGTGCCGGACGACCGGGTTCCCGCATTGTCGGGCGCGGTCCGCAAAGCCGCGGACGATCTCACGCACCAGGCCCGGCTCTCCGGTTTGTAAGCGCGCAGGCGCAGGCGCTTCAGATCGTAGGCAAGGTACTGCTCACGCCGGCTCAGTTCGGAACGACAGTGACCGGCAGCGATTCCAGGCCGCGCAGGATGTTGTTGAAGTGCCGTACCGGTGTGCCGGCCTGGATGTGCGAGACGCCGTCCAGCAACGCGGACAAGACGGCCTCGCCCTCCAACCGCGCAAGGGCCTGCCCGGCGCAGGCATGCAGGCCGTAGCCGAAGGTGAGATGTTCGAGGTTGTCGCGGGTGATGTCGAACCGGTTGGGGTCGGCCCAGCGGCGCTCGTCGCGGTTGGCGGATCCGTACAGGACGGCCAGTTTCGCCCCCGCCGGCAGCGTGACGTCCTCAACCGTCCAGTCGGTCCGCACCGTCCGCCCGAACGCCTGCACAGGCGATTCGTAGCGCAGGATCTCGCGAAACGCCTGCGGCACCAGTGACCTGTCCGCCCGCAGCAGCTGCCACTGATCGGGGTGCTCGGCCATGAGCCAGAGGCAGTGCCCGAGTGCGTTCACCGTGGTGTCCATCCCGGCCGTGACGTAGGCCATCACCAGCCAGGGCGCGGCCTGCACGGGGATCGCGCCGGCGTCCGCGGCCTCGAACACCGCGCGGCCCATACTGCCCTCGGCCAGATTCTCCCGGGTCGCGCCGACCAGCACGTAGTCGGCCACCTTCGCCAGCTTCGGAAACGAATCCCGGGTGCGTTCGTTGTCCGGGCCGAAGCAGTTGAAGTTGGCGTCGATCATCCGCAGCAGATCTTCACGCCCCTCCTCGCGCAGACCGATCAGGTCACCGACGATCTCGACCGGGAACCGGCGCGCGAGATCGGCCACCGCGTCGAAGGAGCCCCGCTCGATCAGGCCGCGCACCAACCGCGCCGCGCGCCGGCGGATCTCAGGCTCCTGTTCGCGCAGTGCCCGGCGGGCCAGTCGGGCCGCGAGGGTGCTGCGCATGGCGTCGTGCAGCGGAGGATCGGCCCGCAGCACGGAGAAGTCGCTCATGTAGCGGTTGAACTTGTCATTGAACGCGATATCGGCCGACGAGAACGATTCCCAGTCGCCGAGTACGTGGCGCACCTCCCGGTACCGCGGCACCGCGTACATGTCGAACCGGTCCAGATGGACCACGGGTCCGGCGTCACGCAGTTCCCGGAACGCGGGGTACGGCTCGGCCATGATCTCGTCGGAGAAGATGTCCACATCCGAGCGCGGGGCGGTGGTGATCAACGACATCACAGAGTCCTTTGATGAGCGGGAGACCGCTGAGCGAGTCTTGTGAGCTTCGGCGCTGAGATGGGGAGGTTCACCGACACCGCCGTGCCGAAGGCATCCCCCGGTCCGGCGCCCGGCCACAGGAGCAGCGCCCGCCGTTGCGCGATCGATCCGTCCAGCACCGTCGGCTCGCCGACCGGAGGCAGCCGGCCGGCCATCCGGATCTTCAGCCCGAACATCTCGGTCCAGAAGAACGGCGGCCTGCCGCCGACCAGATCGGCCGGTTCCCGGCCGAGCAGGGTGGCCGCGGCGATCTTCGCCTGCGACAGCGCGCTCCACCAGTGCGGGCTGCGCGTCATCCGGCCGTCCCGCCCGGGTGCGGACACCACGTCGCCGGCGGCGACGATGTTCGGCGCGACCCGGCAGGCGTTGTCGATCACGACTCCACCGTCCAGCCGGATGCCGCTGCCGTGCAGCCACTCGGTGTTGGGTACGTCGCCCGCCGCGGTGACGACGAGGTCTGCTTCGGCGAGCAGCGCGCCGTCCGTCGTCAGCAGCCGGCCGGACCGGTCGATCCGCACCCCGGCGGGCGCGACCGACACCCGCACGCCGTGCTCGGCGGCCGCGGCCAGCACGAGGTCGGCGAGCAGCGGGCCGAGCCTGCCGAGCAGCGCAGGGAACTGGTCGACGACGGTGACCGCCTTGCCGAGGCCGACGGCCGCCGAGGCTATCTCCAGGCCGAGGAAGCCGGCACCGGCCACCGCGACGTCGCGCGAGTCGGCGAGGCGTCCGCGCAGGCCGACCGCGTCGTCCAGCCCGCGCAACGTGGTCTCGCCGTTGCCGACGCCGGTGCCGACGGCTGTGCCCAGGCGGCGCGCGCGGGCACCGGTGGCGATGACCAGGCCGTCGTAGGGCAGGTGTTCGCCGTCTGCGAGTTCGACCGCGCTCTTCTCCCGGTCCAGGCCGACCGCGGTGACGCCGGTGCGCAGCCGGACGTCGTCCGGGGCCGGCAGGAACACGCTGTGCTCGGGTTCGACGCCGGTCAGCACCCCCTTCGACAGCGGGGGCCGGGTGTACGGCCGGTGCGGCTCGTCGCCGATCACGGTGATCTCGCCGTCGAACCCCAGACCGCGCAGTGCGCTCGCCGCGCCGCAACCGGCCTGGGACGCGCCGACGACGACGATGCGCTCCAGGCCGGTCATCAGTGGGCCGTCGGGCCGGACAACGTCAACGCCGCCACCGGGCAGGCGCGCACCGCCGCGTTGGCCAGGGGCTTGTGGGCCGCCGAGAGCTCCGCGACGTCGATGACCGGTTCATCCTCGTCGTCCAGGTGGATCAGGTCCGGTGCGGCCTGTTGGCACATTCCATAGCCCTCGCACCGGTTCCGGTCGACCAGCAACCGCTCGATACCCGCGTGCTCCATTGCGACTCCCACAGCTGCTTGCCGACCAGGTGCGGTCGGATCGCCTCAGCGCCGGATGGTTCGCCCGGCACCGTCTTCCCTGGGAAATTATGGAGCCGAATCTCGACTGTCAAACACCAGGTCCTGCTAATCAGGACTTATGCACGGCCCCTTCTCAGCACGGCCCCTTCTGAGCACGGCCCCTCGTCAGCCGTCGCGGGCCTCGAGCTCCCGGGTGATGGTCGCGGCGGCGTCGCGGACCGCACTCTGTACGTTCGGCAACTCCGAGCGGGAGATCCGGCCGGCCAGCGCGGCGATGCTGATCGCCGCGCAGACCTGGCCGGCGCTGTCCCGGATCGGAGCGGCCACGCCGAGAATGTGCTCGTCCAACTCGCCTTGGGAAACGGCGACGCCGCGTTTGCGGATGTCGGCGAAGCGGGCGCGCAGTTGGTCGGGGTCGGTGAGCGTGCGGGCGGTGAACCGCTCCAGCGGCTCACGTTCGAGCACGGAGGTAACCTCGTGCGGATCAGACCAGGCCAGCAGCACCTCCGCCGCGGCGCCGGCGTTGATCGGCAGAACGTGGCCGCGCTCGTAGCTCAGCCGGACCGCCTGCCGGGCCTCGACCAGGTCCAGACACACCACCGAACGGCCCGAACGCCTCGTGAGCAGCACCGTCTCATTGATCCGGGCGGCCAGCGAGCGCATCACCGGCAGGGCGAGCTCGGAAAGGCCGAAACCGGCCCTGGCCGACCGGGCCAGCTCGAAGATCCGCGGACCGAGCCGGTAGCCGCCGGCGGCCTCTTCGAGGAAGCCGGCCGTGACCAGACTCTGGAGGTAGCGGTAGCCGGTGGAGCGGGCCACACCGAGTCGCGCGGCGATCTCCGCGCCGGTCCACACCGGCTTGTCGGCCGAGTAGAGCAGCAGGATGTCCAGCGCCCGATCGGCAGTCGAATTGCGTTCGCGGTAGGTGCTGGTGCCGCGGGTGTGTCCGGTCATGGCCCCACCCTAGGAGGATTCAGCTTGTCCTGTATAGCAGGATCTTATATGCGGATAGCAGGATCGCGTACCTAGACTGACCTCAGGCTGGAACACGACGGCGAGGGCTCAACGGCCTTCGGGAAGGAAGCCATGACGCTCAAGGGCTCCTTCGACGTGGTGGTCTGCGGTGCCGGCCCGGTGGGCTTGGCCGCCGCCGCCCTGCTGGCCGCGCGCGGCGTCCGCGTCGCGGTTCTGGAGCAGCACGCGACCACCAGCGACGAACCGAAGGCGATCAGCGTCGACGACGAGGCACTGCGCGGGTTCCAGCAGGCTGGGATCGTCGAGCGAGTGCTTCCGGTGGTACTGCCGGGCAGCGGGACCCGCTACTACGACCGGCACGGACGGGAGTTGTTCCACGCGCGCGGCCCCGAGCCGCTGCGGCTCGGGTATCCGTTCAAGAACCCGTTCGCCCAGCCTGATCTGGAACGTGTCCTGGCCGGTGCGCTGGGCGAGATGCCGAACGTGCGGCTCGCGTTCCAGACCCGGGTGGTGGGCTTCGAGCAGACGCCGGATCACATCGGTGTGCGGGCCCTGACGACGGACGGCGAGATCACCGTCGAGGCCGCATACGTGCTCGGTTGCGACGGCGGAAGGTCGGCCACCCGGCTGTTGCAGGGCGGACGGATGACCGGACGCAGCTACGACGACGTCTGGCTGGTCGTGGACACCCTGGAGGACCCGCACACCGAGCGCTTCGCCATGCACCACGGAGAGCCCGGCCGGCCGCACGTCATCGTGCCGGGCCGAGACGGACGGTGCCGCTACGAATTCCGCCTGTTCGACGGCGAGGGCGCCGCCGGCGAGCAGCCGTCCTTCGCGCTCATCGAGACGCTGGTGTCCCGCTACCGGCCCATCACCGCGAAGCAGGTCGAGCGCGCGGTCAACTACCGCTTCCACGCGGTGGTCGCCGACGAGTGGATGATCGGGCGCTCGTTCCTGCTCGGCGACGCCGCGCACATGATGCCGCCCTTCGCCGGCCAAGGGCTGAACTCGGGAATACGCGACGCGATCAATCTGACCTGGAAGATCGCCGACGTGCTGGCCGGCCGGCTGGACCCGGCCGTGCTCGCCAGCTATCAGCGCGAACGCTTCCCGCACGCGCTGGCCACCGTTCGGATGTCCGAGCGGCTGGGCCGCTGGATGATGACGACCGAGCCCGGCCTGGCCCGGGCCCGGGATGCCGCCGTGACTCATGCGCTGTCCACCGCGGCCGGCCGTGACTATCTGGAGCAGATGCGCTATCGACCGGCGCAGCGCTACACCGAGGGCCTGGTCCTGCCGGACGGCAGCGGGCCCCGCGGCGTCGCGATCGGGCAGCCGCTGGTCTTCGACACCGCCGACCACCGCATCCGCCGGCTCGACGAGGCGCTGGGAACGGGCTGGGTGCTGCTCGGCGTCGAGGTCGGCGAAACCTGTTGGCCGGCGGCCGAACCCATCGCGACCGCACTGGCCGCGACCACGGTCGAGATCGGTCCGGACGAGCACCTGCCGCGGACGTCACGCCGTCTGCTCCTGGACGTCGACGGCGCACTAAACCGGGAATTCGCCCCCTACCGCGAATCCTTCGTGCTGCTGCGGCCGGACCGGGTCGTGGCGGCTTCTTGGCGGCCGGCGCAGAGCCCTGAGTTCGTCGAGCGCGTGCTGGCCTGGACTCCGGCGACGACGGCCGCCGCAACGGAAAGGGTACTGACCCATGGATGACCCACAGCCGCCGGACGCCCGGCCTCGCACCGGCAAAGGCAGGTGAGCCGAGCCGTGCGCTATGCGACATACGAGGACGACGGACAGCGTCACGTCGGGGAGGTGCAGGGCACGACGCTCGTACCGCTGCTCGGGGTGACCGAGCTCGGCGCGGCGACCACACCCCGGATTCTGCGGGCCGCACCGCGCGACCGGACGCGGGCCGTTCCGGCCGACCGAGTAAGGCTGCTGCCGGTGGTGCCCCGACCGTCGAAGATCTTCTGCGTCGGTCTCAACTATCTCGACCACGTCACCGAAACCCGGCGGGACCTGCCCGACTATCCGGTACTGTTCCCGAAATTCGCCGCCAGCCTGCTCGGCCCCTATGACGAGATCGTCCTGCCCGCGGAATCGACGCAGGTGGACTACGAGGGCGAACTCGCCGTGCTGATCGGACGTCCCGGCCGGCGGATCGCCGAGGCCGACGCCGGCGAGCACGTGCTCGGCTACGCCGTGGCGAACGACGTGACCATGCGCGACTACCAGTACCGGACACACCAGTGGATGCAGGGCAAGGCCTGGGACGACAGCACGCCGCTCGGCCCGTACCTCGTCACGCCCGACGAGGTCGACATCGACCACGCCGGCATCCGCACCGTGCTCAACGGCGAAACCGTGCAGGAGTCCGACTTGTCCAGGCTGATCTTCTCCATCCCGAAGCTGATCGCGACGATCTCCACCTTCACCGCGCTCACGCCCGGCGACGTGATTCTGACCGGCACCCCCGGCGGCGTCGGCTTCCGGCGCGACCCGCAGCGGTTCCTGCGCGCCGGCGACGAGATCAGGGTCGAGGTCGACGGCGTGGGCGCCATCGGCAACACCGTTCGCGCGCCCGGGCCGGCCGACGGGGGTGCCCGATGACCGGCCGGCCCACGGAGCCGAAGCTCGACCGGAGCTTCACCTTGCACCTTCGCGGCGACTGGGGCTCGGCCAACCTGCACCGGGTGTGCGGCTGGGTCACCCAGGAGCTGGCCGGCCGCTCCGGGCCTGACACCCGGATCGCGATCTGGAACAGCCGCGGCTTCGCCGACGCCGTCCGCGCGGTCGGTGACCACGAGGTCGACATCGCGATGGCCACGCCCGCCGCGTTCACCACCGCGGCCCTCGACGGCCGAGGCGTCTACGCCGGGCAGGAGTTCCCACACCTGCGCGCGCTCGGCGTGGTCCCGCAACGGGACCGGCTGGTGCTGGCCGTACACCGCGATCTGAACGTCACCACCATCGCCGAACTGCGGCAACGCACACCGGAGCTACGGCTGGCCACCTCCGTGCGCGACGGCGTCAACCACGTCGGGATCGGCGCGCACGCCCTGCTGGAGCGCTCCGGGATCGACGTGACCGGTTGGGGCGGACGCTTCCTGGAGGACGAGCGGCCCTTCGAATCGCTCGGCCATGTGCTGGCCGGGCGGGCGAACGCCATCATCCACGAGGCCGTGATGCTCCCCGAGTGGCAGCGGTTCGCGCCGGACTACCGCTTCCTGTCGGTCGAGCAGGATGTGCTGGCCGGGCTCGAGGCCGACTACAGCTGGCCTTCCGCGACCGTCGAGGACGGCTTCTTCGCGGGCGCGGGCGGCTTCCGCACGCTCGACTTCTCGGACTTCGTCATGCTCACCACGACCGAGCTCGACGAGGACATCGCCTACGCGGTGGCCTGGGTTCTCGGCGAGACTCGCGAGGTCATCGAGAAGCAGTACCGGCACCTGCCGGCGGCGCGCAGCCCCATCACCTATCCGTTGGATCCCGTGACGATGGGCAAGACACCGGTCCCGCTGCACCCTGGCGCCGCGCGCTACTACGAGGCCCTGCCTACCACCACCTGATCCGCGCGGCCGGCTCCATTCCAGGAACAGCCGGCTCCATTCCAAGAACAACAGACCGCTCCAAGGGCAAGAGGCCGTTCCACAACAAGAGACAAGGAGGTCTCCATGAGTGTCACCGAAGAGTTGGTGGTCATCGGATCGCAGTCGCCGCTGCGCAGTGTGGAGCGCGACGAGAACCTGCTTCTGGCCCCGCCGTATCCGCCGAAACTGAAGACCCGGCCGTGGCGCGAGCACGAGCCGCTGGCCGTGGTGCACTATCCGCGGGAATTCCAGGCGCAGCCGTTCGCGCCGCCGCGCGGTGTCTACGAGAACGACCAGATCCGGGTCGAGTGGCAGACCATGGACAACCGGCAGCCGTTCTATCACCGCAACTGCGACGTGGACGAGCTCTCCTACCAGATCGCAGGCGAACGTACGCTGATGACCGAACTCGGCGTGATCGAGCACCGGCCGGGCGAGTTCTCCCGCATCCCGCGCGGCGTCGCGCACGACAACTACGGCCGCTGCGAAAGCCACCTGCTGTTCTACCTGCCCGCCCCGGTCGCCGAGCTCGAACCGGCCGAGCGGGAGTCGGCGCCGGTGTTCCCGCCCTTCCCGGGCTGGCAGCCGAGCGAGATCAACGAGGCCGTCACCCAGTGCATGGGCAGCCCGGGCCACGACATCGTGATCTTCGGTGTGGATGAGCAGCGGCTGCTTGAGCAGGTGCACGTCGAGGACACCCGGATGAAGGTGCTGCGCGCCGACCCCGGCCGCGCCGTCACCTGGCTGTACGAAACCCAGGGCATCAGGCTCGGCGTCGTCAACACCACGCCGGGCGGTGCGCGCGGCTATCGCCGGATCCTGGACGCCGACGAGGTCCAGTACCAGATCAGCGGCCGGCGCACGCTGATCACCCAGCGCGGGATCGCCGACCTGGAGCCGGGCGACTTCGTGCGCGTGCCGCTGGGGGTGTCCCAAGCCGACGCCACAGCCGAGCCCGGCCAGTACATCAGCCTGCGCTCACACCGGGAACTGCCCCAGGTAGCCGAGACCACGCGCGTGGCCGAAGCCTATTCGCCCGAACGGCTCGAGGCCCTGGACGCGGAGGTCCGTTCATGACGACGATGCTCGCAGTCCGAGCACACCGGGGCTCGAACACACTGACCCTGGAGCGCATCCCGGTTCCGCAGCCGGGCCCGCACGACGTGGTGGTCCAGGTCGCGGCGGCGGGCCTGGCACCGGGCATGATGCGGCTGCTGGAGAAGGGCTCTTTCAAGCATCTGCCCACGACCGTCGGCCACGAGGCCGCCGGCACAGTCTGGGCCGTCGGCGAGCGCGTCAGCGACGTCTCGGTCGGCGACCGGGTCCGGGTGCATCCGAACCTCAACTGCCGCGACTGTGTCTACTGCCGCAGCGACCGCGACATGATGTGCGCGCAGCAGGCCATGCTCGGCCACGCGGCGTTCGGCAACCAGGTGACGCCGCTCTACGACGAGTACCACGACGGCGGGCTCGCGGAGTACGTGCGGGTACCGCACTGGCTGATCGACCGCCTGCCCGACGGCGTCGGGTTCGACGTCGCCGCCAAGGTGCACGATGTGGCCAACGCCGTACGAGCGCTGAAATGCGCGGACCTGCCATCGGCCGCCACGGTGATCGTCACCGCCGCGACCGGCACCATGGGCACCGCGACCATCAAACTCGCCGCGGCCCACGGCATCGCCAACCTGATCGTCGTCGGCCGCGACGGCGACCGCACCCGCGCGGTCGTGCGGCTCGCCGGGTCCGTCCCGACCAGCGTGGTCGCCCTCGACGAACTGCCGGCCGACTGGTCGGCCACCGGCGGGCTCACCAGGCGGCTGCGCGAACTGGCCCCCGAGGGCGCGCACGCCGTCATCGACTACGTCCCCGGCGGGCCGACCACCGAGCAGGCCATGGGCGCGATGGCCACCGGCGGCACCCTGGTCCACATGGGATCCAACTCGACCCCGCTCTCGCTGCCGCCGGCCGCGATGATGGCCAGGTGCTGGCGTTTCGTCGGCACCCGCGCCTGCACCCGCAACGACGCCCGGGAAGTGCTGAGCATGCTGGGAAGCGGCGTGCTCACCGCCGACGAGCTGATCAGCCACCGGTTCCCGCTCGCCGACGCGCTGAAAGCCGTCGACGCCATGCAGAACCGCACCGAACCGATCTGGATGGCAGTAGTCAACCCCTGATCCGAGCAAAGGAACAGCACACGTATGCGACTGACACACTTCGGCCACGCCTGCATGCTGGTCGAGATCCCCGCACCGCAGACGGCGACCCGGATCCTGATCGATCCGGGTACCTACTCCACCGGCTTCGAGGAACTCCGAGACCTGGACCTGATCCTTCTCACCCACGCCCACCCCGACCACCTGGACGCCGACCGCCTGCGCGCCCTGGCCGCGCACAACCCGAACGCGACGATCGTGCACAGCCCGGGCGCTCGCGGCGCCCTCGCCGGACTGGCCACCACCGCCGCCGTCCCGGGTGACGAACTCGTGATCGCCGGCGTCGAGATCGCCGTGACCGGCAGTGGGGGGCACGCATGCATCCATCCAGACCTGCCGGGCTCGGACAACAACGGCTACCTGATCAACGGCCGTGTGCTGCACCCCGGCGACGCCCTGGACCAGTTGTCAGCCGCCGTCGAGGTGCTCCTCGTTCCGGTCGGCGGACCATGGATGAAGATCGGTGAAGGCATCGACTACGTCCGTGCCGTCGCGCCGCGCTTCGCGATCCCGATCCACCAGGCGGGTCTGGCCTCGATCCACCAGCAGCTGCATTACCAGTTGCTGCGCGACCTGACACCGGCGCAGACCGAGGTGGTCATCCTGGAACACGCCGAGCCGCACACCCTGTGAGTCCAACGCGCGCGGAGAGCGACATGACGAAGTCGATGAAGGCCTCGCCGATCATCGGCAGATCGGCAAGGTGGTCCTGCTGCCGTGAGGCGGCGTGCGGCCCCGCCGATCAGTTCGGGATGTGCAGCAGCAGGTGCGTGGGCCGACGCACCATGAGCTCGGGGGCGAGCTCATGGACGTAGCCGTCGGCGAGCATGATCTCCGGACGGCGCCGGAGCAGTTCGCTGAGGAACGCCTCGGCTTCCATCCGGGCCAGTGGGGCCCCCAAGCAGGCGTGGGCCCCACGGCCGAAGGCGAGGTGGCCCGCCGAACGGTCGCGCTCGATGTCGAATTCCAGCGCGTCCGCGCCCCAGACCTCCCGGTCCCAGTTCGCTGACTGGAGCCCGATCACGATCTGCTCGTCGACGTCGATGGGGCATCCGCTCACAGCGGTCGGCTCATAAGGCGTGCGCATCACGTACTGGATCGGCGCGTCACGCCGGAGGGACTCCTCGATCGCCGCCTCGACGAGCTCGGGCCGGTGCTGGAGCAGCCGCCACCGGTCGCGGTCGGACAACAGGGTGTGGAGCAGGTTCGCGATCAGGCTGCTGGTGGTCTCGGTGCCGGCCTGGATCAGCTGCCACACGTGGATGACGGCCTCGGCCGCCGACAGATCACCGGCCTCGACGGCCTCGGCCAACCCGGAGATCACCGACTCGTCCGGTGGCACGTCCCGGCGCCGGCGGGCCTCGATGAGGGCCTGAAGGCGCGCCATCATGGCCTGGTATTCCGGCGTTCCGTTCAGCGGCGCGGGCAACGTCTCATGCAGGGCGTCGCTCCATGCCTGCAACTGGGACCAGTCCTGCTCCGGCAGACCGATGAGAGCGTAGACGACCTGAGCGGCGAGCCCCTTGCTCACCGT
Source organism: Catenulispora pinisilvae (assembly GCF_015356865.1). GTDB lineage: Bacteria > Actinomycetota > Actinomycetes > Streptomycetales > Catenulisporaceae > Catenulispora > Catenulispora pinisilvae. Next base: position 39,120 of record NZ_JAAFZA010000050.1, on the reverse strand, counting down.
GATCAGGTTGAAGTCGACGCCGATCGGCAGATCGGCCACCGCCGCGCGGGCCAGCTCCTCGACCCGGGGCTGGAGCCGGCGCAACGCGCGGGGGGCGAACCAGCGGCGCAGCCGGAGCCGCAACGCGGTGTGCGCCGGCGGATCGCTGCTGGGCAGCGCACCACTGCCGGTGCGGAAAGGCCGCGCCCCCTCGGTGGCGTCGAGACGGAAGTTGCTGCGCGCCGAGAAGCGGGTGTTGTCGACGAGGACCTGCTCGACGTCGGCATACGCGGCGAGGAAGTGCATGCGCGGGTGCGGCTGGGAGACCGGGCAGCAGGCCCGCACCTCGGTCAGCCGCTGCTCCGCGTGGTGATGGTCGGCCAAGCTCATCGGGTCGAACGCCGCGACCGCGTCGGCGGCGGCGCCCTGTTCGGCGGTGCTCAACGGTCCGCCCTCCATGTCCTGTATATCAGGTCAGCAGTCCGGTATAACGAGACTAGGCTAAGTCTCGGGCGAGGTAGTGTCAACGCACGCCACAGCTGCGCGCGCCACGGAGTAATCAAAGTCCTGCACCACAGGACAAGCCTTGACAACAGCGGGATTGATCCCGATGGTCCAATGGCGACCTTGTCATCGGCGAAGGCGTCCACGGCCATGGCCACAGCCACGGCCCGCGTGGCGCTCGCGTCCGATGGCGTCTTTCCACCAAACTCCAGGACGTGTTGTCGATGACTGAGGACCACCTGTCGGTCTCGCGGCGCAGCTTGCTGGCCTCCGGTGCCACGCTGCTCGGCGGCTTCGGGGTGAGCGCGACGCTGCCCGCCGCCCGCGCGTTCGCGGCCGAGCCGTCGCCGGCGGGCGGCGCCGCCGGTACGGCCGCGAACGAAGTCACCGATCTGGCCCAGTACCGACCGGTATCGGCGTCCTCGACGGCGTACGCGGCGACGCCCGCGGCCTTCGCCGTCGACCGGCTCGCCGAAACCGGCGTCAAGGGCACCGGATGGCGCGCCGCGACGGGCGATCCGCAGTGGATCGCAGTGGATTTGCAGGCCCCCTGCGCGATCCAGTCGATCATCCTGACGTTCGAGGCGGACGCCGACACCCCGCCTTTCGTCCCGGCCGGCGGCGGGAATCCGTACGCGAACACGACCGGCGAGGAGATCATGTCCAGCTGTGCCGTGGCGTTCACGATCGACGTGTCCGCCGACGGCTCGGCGTGGGCCACGGCCTACCAGACGGCCTCGGGAGCCGGCGGAGTCACGACCGTGACACTGCCGCGGCCGGTCACGGCGCGCTGGGTACGGCTGAGCGCGACGCAGAATTCGAACACGAACCCGCTGGGCCTCAACGGCTTCGAGGTGTACGGAACCTGTCGCCAGGCGCGACCGCCGGCGCACGGCTGGAGCAGCTGGGGCCCGAACCGGCGGCCGGCTCCGCCGCTGACGGTGGCCGCCGACGGCACGGTGCCGATCGAGTCGGGCTGGAATCTCACGCTCGACGACTGGGCGCCGAGTTCAAGCGGCGCCACGCTCTCAAGCGCCGGCACTGACACCGGCGACTGGCTTCCGGCGACCGTACCGGGCACGGTGCTGGGCTCGCTGGTGGAACAGGGCCACCTGCCCGATCCCGCGTACGGCATGAACAACCTGGCGATTCCCGAGGCCCTGTCCCGGCACGCCTGGTGGTACCGGCGCGCCTTCGAGCTGCCACGCGGGCTGGACGCGGGCCCGGGCCGACACCTCTGGCTGGAGTTCGACGGGGTCGACGACCAGGCCGAGGTCTGGCTCAACGGCACGCGGGTCGGCCAGGTCGCCAATGCTTTCACCCGCGGCGTGTACGACGTCACGAACGTGCTGCACCGCGCAGGCGAACAGGCGCTCGCCCTCCGGGTCACTCCGATCCCCCAGCCCGGCAGCCCGGGTGACAAGGGCCCGGACGGCGAGTCGTTCGTCAACTCCGACATGCTCTACCTGAACTCCCCGACCTACCTCGCGGCCTCCGGCTGGGACTGGATGCCCGCGGTACGCGACCGCGGCGCGGGGATCTGGAACCACGTGCGGCTGCGCTCAACCGGCGACGCGGTCATCGGCGATCCGCGTGTGAGCACCACGCTGCCGAACCTGCCGAGCACCGACGTGGCCGAGGTGACGATCACCGTGCCGGTCCGGAATGCCGGCGCCGGCGCCGTGACGGTCACCGTGACGGCGGCGTTCGACGACGTGCGGCTCACCGACACCGTCACCGTGGCCGCGGGGAAGGAGGCCGACGTAGTCTTCGCGCCGTCGGCGTACGGCGCACTGCGGATCAGCGAGCCGAAACTCTGGTGGCCGAACGGCTACGGCGTTCCGTTCCTGCACGAGCTCACGCTGACCACCGCGGTCGGCGCCGCCGAGAGCGACCGGCGCACACTTCGCTTCGGCATCCGGCAGTTCGACTACGTCGCGAACGTCCCGATCGTCATCAACTCGCAAGACCGCGCGACGCAGACCGAGAACTTCCCAGCGCGGACGGCGCGCTACCTCCGGATCCAGTGCGGCACCCGCGCCACCAGCTGGGGCGACTCGATGTGGCAGCTGTCCGTGTACGACTCCTCCGCGCCCGGCACGGATCTCGCGCTGAACAAGACGGCCACCGCTTCCTCGGTCGACAACTCCAGCGACGGGCCGCAGAACGCTGTCGACGGCGATCCGAACACCCGCTGGTCCTCCGCCTACGAGGACGACCAGTGGATCCAGGTCGACCTGGGATCCGCCGTGCCGTTCGACCAGGTCGTCATCGTGTGGGAGCAGGCCTACGCCGCGACCTACGCGATCCAGACCTCGAACGACGCCTCGAACTGGACCGACGTGCTCGCGGTCGACAACACGCCAACTCCACTGAAGATCATCGTCAACGGCGTGCCGGTGTTCTGCCGGGGCGGCAGCTGGGGCTGGGACGAGCTGCTGCGCCGGGTGTCGCCCGACCGGATGAACTCGCTGATGGCCCTCCAGCGCGACATGAACTTCACCATGGTCCGCAACTGGATCGGCACCTGCCACCGCGAGGAGTTCTTCGCCGCGGCCGACGAGTGCGGCCTGCTGGTGTGGAACGAGTTCTGGGACGGCTTCTCGGAGGACCCGCCGGACGCCGCCGCCTACATCGCGGCGGCGCGTGACACGGTTCTGCGATACCGCACGCATCCCTGCATCGTGGTCTGGTTCGGCTGCAACGAGGGTGATCCGCCCGCCGACATCGCCTCCGACATCGCCGCATTGGTGGCCGCCGAGACGGACCTGCTGTACCAGCCGGACTCCAACACCGGCGTCATCACCGGGGACGGGCCGTACCACTGGCTCGATCCGACCGGCTACTTCACCGGCGACGCCACCGGCGGCAGCATCGGGTTCCACAGCGAGATCGGGCTTCCCACGGTCCCGGTCGTGGAGAGCATGCGCAATCTGGTCGGCTCGGACGACCCCGGCTGGCCGATCGGCGCGCCGTGGTACCTGCACGACTGGTCCAGCCAGGGCAACCAGGCGCCGCAGACCTACCAGGCCGCGATCCAGGCGCGCCTCGGCACGTCCGACAGCCTTGAGGACTTCTGCCGCAAGGCACAGTTCGTCAACTACGAGAGCATGCGGGCGATCTTCGAGGCCTGGAACTCCCGTCTGTGGCACAACGCCACCGGCGTCCTGCTGTGGATGTCCAACCCGGCCTGGCACAGCACGGTCTGGCAGACATATGACTACGACCTCGATGTCAACGGCAGCTACTACGGCGCCCGCAAGGGATGCGAAGCGCTGCACGTACAGGCCAGCCTGGCCGACTGGTCGGTCCTCGCCGTCAACCACACGCCCACCGCCCGCGACGCGCTCACCGTCACCGCGCAGCTCTACAAGCTAGACGGCACGACGCTGGGCACAGCGACCAAGCAGACCCTTGAGATCGCGGCGTCGTCGTCCACTCCCGCGTTCACCGTCGCGTTCGACGACTCGCTGCCCGCGCTACACCTGCTCCGTCTCCAACTGACGAACGACTCGGGCGAACTGCTGTCGGAGAACACCTATTGGCGTTACCACGCCGACACCGACATGCAGGCGCTCAACCAACTGGCGCCCACTCGCGTGACGGTGACGACCAGCGGCCACGGCACGAACGACACGCTCACCGCGACGCTGCGCAACTCCGGCCCGACCGTGGCCGCGATGCTTCGGCTCTCGCTGCGCGACGAGAACACCGGCGACCGCGTTCTGCCCACCCGCTACTCGGACAACTATTTCTGGCTGCTGCCCGGCGAATCACGCGAGGTCACGATGTCCTGGCAGACCACTGCCGAGGTGGCCCCGCGACTCGTCGTCGAGGGCTACAACGTGCCCATCACAACGAGCTGACCGCGCAGGCACCATCTCCCCACGGCGACTCCGTCCACGAATCAGGGCCTTGTGAGCGATGGCACGCTCGCCGGGTCGTTGAAGACGGTCTCGCAGCCATGGCGCAGGGCGCCGACGATCGTCGCGTGCCGGCCGAGCAGCTCGGTGCTCAGCACCGGCTCGTCCGTCGGGGTGATGGCGCGGCGGCCGGCGAAGTGGCGCAGGACCGTGGGCACGAGCCAGTCCGACCAAGCCGCCAGGTGCCCTCCGAGAACCACCTGTTCCGGATCGGCGACGCGGGAGACGGCGGTCAACGCGGTCGCCAGAGCACGGGCGCCGGCTTCGAGCGCGCGCGCCGGGCCGGGATCTCCGGCTCGTAGCCGGCGGTCGAAGTCGGCCCGGGCCCGCTCAGGGTCCTGATCGTGGAGGTCCGGGTCGAGGCCGGCCGCGCGCATCAGGGCTTCGAGGCCAAGGTAGGTGACCAGGCAGCCGTGGTCGCCGCATTTGCACGCCGGTCCGTCGAAGGCGACAGGGATGTGGCCGAACTCCCCCGCCATGCCGTGCCCGCCGGTCTGGATCTGCCCGTCCACCACCAGGCCTCCGCCTATGCCGGGGCCGACGCGCAGGTAGGCGAAGGCACGCGGTGCCGTACCGGTGCGGCTCGCCAACGCGTGGTACTCGGCGAACGCAGCCATGTTCGCCTCGTTGACCACGCTCACCGGGCACGAGCCGGCCGGCAGCGCGGCGCGCACCAGTGCGGCGAGGTCGATGCGGCGCCAGCCGAGCAGGATCGAGTCGGCGATCAGGTCGTCCTCGATCACCGCGCCCGGAACGGCGAGCACTAGGCGGGCAGTGTGCACCTGAGTGCGCCCTGGCGTCGCGGTCGCCTCCAGGGCCTCTTGAACGAGCCCGGCGATCTGCTCGGCCACCGGCCGCGGGTCACCTGGCGCGGCGAGCACGCGCTCCCCGCGCCACGTGACCGTGCCGCTGAGGTCGCAGACCGCACCGGCGAGCCGGTCCGGCATCACCTCGACCGCGACGGTCTGCACCCGGCCCGCGCGCAGTTCCAGCAGCTTGCGCGGCCGGCCGCGGCTGCCGGAGGACGCCAGGCCGGCCTCGCGCACCAGACCGCTGCCGATCAGTTCCGCGGCCAACGCGGTGATCGAGGCCGACACCAGGCCGGTCGCCGCTGCCAATTCGGTGCGTGCGCACGGACCGTGGGCGGCGATGTGCCGCAGCACCAGCGCGAGATTGCGGCGTCGCACGTCGGAGGAGTCGGCCGGAGTGTCCACGGCGTCGATTCTCGCCGATCCGGCCGGCCGGCCCGACGCCGGCGGCAGCCGGGGCGGCAGGTTTAAATCTCGCATGCCGAAAAATATAACCCACCCGGCGCTCGATCCATCGAGGGCGGCGCGATGATCTATCGGCTCACTTGTGCCCGTTATAAGAGCGTAATAACTCAAGGCTTGAAGTAAATAGCCCCTCGGTCGATACTCGACTGGGCCCAGCAGCCCGCACAACCATCGAGCAAGGAGTACGGACCATGGCTGAATCCCGTGACGCACTGCTGGTCGTCAGCGCGCACGCCGGTGACTTCGTCTGGCGCTCGGCCGGCGCGATAGCCCTGGCGGCCGAGCGCGGAGAGCGCGCCAAGGTCGTCTGTCTGTCCTACGGCGAGCGCGGCGAATCGGCGAAGGCATGGCTGGCCGGCAAGCCGCTCGAGGAGATCAAGGCGATCCGGCGTGCGGAGGCCGAGGCCGCGGCCTCGGCCCTCGGCGCCGAGATCGAGTTCTTCGATGCCGGCGACTACCCGCTGTCGGAGAACGCCGAACTGGTGGACCGGCTCGTACACATCTACCGGGACGTACAGCCCACGGTTGTGCTCACCCACACCCTGGCCGATCCGTACAACGGCGATCATCCGGCCGCCGCGCGGATGGCCATGCAGGCGCGGATCCTCGCGCAGGCCATCGGCTACCAGGCGCCGGGCGACGTGCTCGGCGCGCCTCCGGTGTTCTCCTTCGAGCCGCACCAGAGCGAGCAGTGCGACTTCAAGCCGGACGTCCTGCTCGACATCACGCCGGTCTTCGAACGCAAGCAGAAGGCCATGCAGTGCCTGCCTGCGCAGCAGCACATGTGGGACTACTACACCGATCTCGCTAAGCGGCGTGGCGTGCAGTTGCAGCGCAACGCCGGCCCGAACCTCGGGCTCGCCCACGACACCCGCGCCGAAGCGTTCCAGCGTCACTACCCGCAGACGGCCAAGGAGCTCGCGTGAGGAACGTCGTCGTCACCGGCGTGCCGCGCCCGCCACTGGACCAGCTCGACGAACTCGCGCGCTTCGGCGTGGCCACCGTGCACGAGGCACTGGGCCGGATCGGGTATCTGGGCCCGCGGATCCGCCCGATCCAGCAGGGGACGCGCATCGCTGGCTCGGCGGTGACCGCGCTGTGCTGGCCGGGCGACAACCTGATGATCCATGCCGCGGTCGAGCAATGCGGTCCCGGCGACGTCCTCGTGGTCTCTACCGCCTCGCCGTGCACCGACGGCCTGTTCGGCGAATTGCTCGCCACCTCGCTCGCCGCGCGCGGCATCCGCGGCCTGGTGATGGACGCCGGGGTGCGCGACACCGCGGAGCTGCGCGCGATGGGATTCCCGATCTGGACCCGGCACGTCAGCGCTCAGGGCTCGGTCAAGGCCACGGCTGGGGCGGTCAACGTTCCACTGGTCGTCGGCGGCCAGAGCGTGCTCCCGGGTTCGGTGATCGTCGCCGACGACGACGGAGTGCTCACCGTGCCGGCGCACGAGCTGCCGCGCGCCATCGAAGCCTCCCGGGCCCGCGAGGCCAAGGAACAGATCACCCGGGACGTGCTCGCCGCCGGCCAGCTCGGGCTGGACCGGTACGGCCTCAGAGCTCTGCTCGGCGAGCTCGGTGTGGAGTACGTGCCGTATGAGCAGTACCTCGCCGGGGAGCGCAGGAATGTCTGAGCCGGCCGGCATCCCCTGCATCCAGATGCGCGGCGGCACGTCGAAGGGCGCGTACTTCCTCGCCTCGGACCTGCCGGCCGACCCCGCCGAACGCGACGACGTCCTGCTGCGCGTCCTGGGCACCCCCGACCCTCGGCAGATCGACGGGATCGGCGGCGGGCACCCGCTGACCAGCAAGGTCGCCGTGGTGTCGCCGTCCAGCCGGGCGGACGCGGACGTCGACTACCTGTTCCTGCAGGCCGGAGTCGACGAGGCGTTCGTCACCGACCGGCAGAACTGCGGCAACCTGTTGGCCGGGGTCGGACCGTTCGCCGTCGAGCGCGCTCTGTTCGCCTCTGCCGGGGAGCATGTCAGTATCCGCATTCATCTGGTCAACACCGGCGAGTCGGCGACAGCCACCTTCACGGCTGTCGGCGGAACGGTCGACTACCGCGAGCCGGTCCTGCTGGAGTTCGCCTCGCCGACCGACAAGCCCCTGCTGCCCACCGGCCGCATCCTCGACGTGCTCGACGGCATCGAGGCGACCTGCGTCGACAACGGCATGCCCGTCGTCGTGGTCAGGGCGGCCGACCTGGGCGTGACCGGTGAGCAGACCCCGGCCGAGCTGGAAGCCGACGAAGCGCTCGCCGACCGCGTCCGGCGGATCCGCACCGCGGCGCTGAAGCTGATGGGCCTGGGTGAGGCGCCGTCGCTGCCGAAGATATCCCTGCTCTCACCGCCGCGCGACGGCGGCACCATCAGCACCCGGACTTTCATCCCGGTGCGCTGTCACGAGGCGATCGGGGTGCTCGGCGCGGCCGGCGTCGCCGCCGCGCTGTTGTTGCCCGGAGCCGTCGGGGCCGAGCTCGCCGCCGTTTCCCCCGGGCGGCCGCTGCGCCTGGAGCACCCCAGTGGCTTCCTCGACATCGTCGTCGAGCTCGACCCGGACGCGCCCGCCGACCGCCCGCGCACCGCGCGTTCGGCTCTGGCGCGCACGGCTCGCAAGCTGTTCGAAGGCACCGTCTTCCCCCGGCCCGCCTGACACCGGATCAAGGAGCCTCATGCCCGCGACGCCCTCGCCCCTCCATGAGATCGCCCACCTCGGCCACGCCGAACTGCTCACCCCCGACCTCGACGCGAGCCTGCACTTCTTCACCGAGATCCTCGGCCTTCGCATCTGCGGACGCGTGGGCGACTCGGTGTACCTGCGCACCTTCGACGACTACGAACACCACAGCCTGATCCTCACCGGCCACGAGACCTCGGGCATCCGCCGCACCGCGCTGCGCACCTGGAGCGCGGACGCCCTCAAGCGCCGGGTCGCCGCGATCGAGGCCCGCGGCCTGGGCGCCGGCTGGCAGGACGGCGGGTTCGGCGTGGGACCGAGCTACCTGTTCCGCGACCCGGACGGCCACGAGTTCGAGCTCTACTGGGACTCCGAGCACTACCAGGCACCGCCGGCCACGCGCCCGGCCCTGAAGAACCAGGCCGAGGCCAAGCCGGCGCACGGCATCGGCGTACGCCGCCTGGACCACGTCAACTTCCTGGCCGCCGAGGTATCGACGAACGGGACGTTCCAGCGGGATGTCCTGGGCGCCCGCACCAGCGAGCAGATCCGCATGGACGACGGCCGGATCAGCGCGCAGTGGCACCACTTCGGCAACAAGTCCTACGACCTGGTCTACACCGAGGACTGGACCGGCAGTCACGGCCGGCTCCACCACATCGCCTTCGCCACCGACACCCGCGAGGAGATCCTGCGCGCCGCCGACATCTGCCTGGATGCGGGCGTCTTCATCGAAACCGGCCCGCACAAGCACGCGATCCAGCAGACCTTCTTCCTGTACGTCTACGAGCCCGGCGGAAACCGCATCGAACTGTGCAACCCGGTGTCCCGGCTCCTACTCGCCCCCGACTGGGAGACCGTCACCTGGACCGCGGCGGAACGCGCGAAAGGCCAGGCCTGGGGCTTGAGGACCATCGAGTCCTTCCACACGCACGGCACCCCACCGGTCGATGTCGCAGACCTGGCGATCCACTGATCCACAACCGGACTGATCCACAACCGGGAGGACATCATCATGCGGATCGCCATACTCGGCCTCGGAGAAGCCGGCCGGCTGTACGCCTCGGATCTGATCGCCATCGGCTGGCAGGTCTGGGCGTTCGATCCCGCACCGGTGCCGACGCCGCCTGGTCTGCGCCGGGCGTCGTCGATCGCCGAGGCCGTCAAACGGGCCGACGTCGTACTCGGGCTGACCGGAGCCCGGTTCGCCACACACGCCGCGGCCCAAGCCGCCGAGGCACTGACACCCGGTGCCTGCTACGCGGACTTCAACACCGGCTCTCCGGCCGAGAAGCGGGCGGCCGAGCGGGCTCTGGTCGGCACCGGAGCTGTGATGGCCGACGTCGCGGTACTCGCCCCGGTCCCGCGCCGAGGTGCGGCGACGCCCCTTCTGGCCTCCGGACCCGGTGCGGGCCGCCTCGCCCAGGCGTTCCGGGCCGCTGGGGCGGTGGTCGACGTGCTCGACGAACCGGTCGGCGCCGCCGCCGGGCGCAAGCTGCTGCGCAGCGTGTTCATGAAGGGAATGGCGGCCACAGTGCTCGAAGCGGTGTCGGCCGGTGCGGCGGCGGGGTGCGAGCAGTGGGTGCGCGACCAGATCGCCGGCGAACTGGGCGGCAACGGGACCGCCCTGGTGGCACGGCTGATCGACGGGACCCGGGAGCACGCCGCCCGGCGCGCGCACGAGGTGCGGGCGTGCCGGGACTACCTCGACGAGCTCGGCGCGTCCCATCCGGTGTGCGATGCGACGCAGGCTTGGCTCCGTGCGCTCGTGGAGGGTTGATGTCGGCGCGCGCCCGTTCAACCCTGGTTCGTCATGCCTTCCGCCAGCGGCGCGGACACAGCAGCCGGCACGGGGATGGAAAGGCCGCCCTGCGCCTGAAGTTCGTACAGCGCACCGATCACGCTCTGAAGATGCGAGCGCATCTCCCGTTCGGCGTCGTCCGGCATCGCGGCGACCACGGCGTGGATGATCGCCGAGTGCTCCTCGACGCCCCGGCTCGGTCGGCCCGGCAGCCGCGCCACACTGAACTGGTACCGCACGCTGCGGTAGCGCAGCCGGTCGAGGACGTCGACGGCCGCCGCGTGCCCGGCGAGCTCGCGGATGTGCTCGTGCACGTTCTCGCTGAGCCGGCTGTAAGCCGCGGTGTCGCCCGCCTCGACAGCGGCACGCATCTGGTCGTCCAGACGCCGCAGGTCGGCTCGCTCCTGAGCGGTGGCCCGCCGCGCCGCCTTCGCCGCGCACATCCCCTCGATGACAGCGCGCAACTCGGTGATCTCGACGGCCTCCGCGAGGGAGACCGGGCGCACCCGCGCGCCACGGTTGGGGGTGCGGGTGATCAGCCCGTCCGTGTCCAGGACCGTCAGCGCCGACCGCACCGCGCCGCGCGAGGCGCCGAACATCGCGGCGAGGTCGGCTTCCACCAGATGCCGGCCCGGCAGGAGTTCGCCGTGCGCGATGGCCAGTCTCACCCGGTCGACGAGATCGACGAGCGCTGTGGCCGGTGCGGGTTTGGTCTGATCCGAGGGGTTGTTCTCAGACGGGTTGTTCATCGTGTCCTTCGGGGTGGTCCAGGGCTTCGGCACGTGCCGCGGCCAGCGCAGCGGCCTGAGCTTCCTGCGGGTGGTCGGCCAGTGGCTCGACGCTCACCTCAAGCCAGGGGAACATCGGCAGCGACGACAACGCCTCGTGCAAATGCGTAGCGTCCCGGCATTCATAGAGAGCAACTGTGCCCGCGCTGCCGGGCGTACGCCAAAGCTTCCTGAGAACTCCTTGGGCCCGCAACTCCAGGGCCCGCTCGCGCTCGGCGGCGCGCAATCCTTCGCGCTCAGCGACGGGTGTGTCCGCCGGCAGCCGGTTGTGCGTACGTACCAACCATTCCATTTCAAGGTCCATGTCCGTCGGAGGCGTGTAGCCGGAGCGGGCCTGCCCGGTACTGCCTCAGTCCGCGAGAAGCAATGTCGCCAGGTCCCCGGGTGCGGTCACCATGGCTTCGTGGCCGGTGGCCAGTGCCCTGACGTCCCAGCCGAGCTTGCGGGCCCGTTCGGCGTGTGGCGCGAACACGCCTATCCAGTCCGTGCAGTCGAGGTACCGCGCCGGGATGCTCGCCGCCGCCGAGCCGGTCCGCACCGGCTCCGTGTAGGTGAGCCAGGGGTGCGGGGTCAGCCGCGGGGTCAGCCAGGCGAGGTCCGCCTCGCCGGTCACCCCCAGGACGGTCAGCGAGCGCGTCGGGATGAGCCAGCCGAACCCGGCGTCGCGCACCGACTCGCGGTAGTGCTGGGCGATCTCACCGGGCAGCAGATCGATGGCGGCCTCGCCGTCCTCGGGCACGAAGGCGTCCAGGTGGACCCTCAGGGCGAGCCGTTCCGGCCGGAGCTGCGCGACGCCGGCGACGACCTGGCCGGCGTAACTGTGTCCGACCAGGCAGACGTCGGTGAGGTCGTAGCTGTCGAGCAGCCGCACCACATCCTCGACGTGCGTGTTCAGCCCCACCTGCGGGGTGAGGGTGTGTGCCCGGTCGCTCACCCCGGTCAGCGTCGGGGTGTGGACCTCGTGCCCCGCGGCGCGCAGCAAGGGTGCGACGCGTTCCCAGCACCAGCCGCCGTGCCAGGCACCGGAGATCAACACGTATTTCACAGTCCGCAACCCTTCGCCGGCGCTTCAGTTCGTCGCTCGCTACATATTGTTGCCAATCTTGTTGACCATTGTCCAGGGTCAGATCCAGCTCCAAATAATATCAAATGCTGGTAAAAGCTGCAAAGAATTGGTCGAGCCTGCATCGCAGCCCTGCCTTGACGACAAAATTGTTAACGATTAACGTCCCCGACCATGAACCCGTCAGCCGCACACCGGAACCCCCAGGGAGTCGTGAGATGGCCGAGATCGTCGCCGCGGCCGCGGCCGTGCACGCCCCGCAATTGCTCAGCCGCCCCCCGTACGAGGAGATCGACAAACTCGACAACAGCACCGCCGCCCTGCACGCTTTCGGCCGGGTTCTGGACGCGGCCAGGCCCGACGCCGTGCTCGTCATCGGCATCGACCACCTGGAGACTTTCTGGCTGGAGGCGGTCCCCGCCTTCACCCTGGTCGTCTCGCAGGAGTGCGAGGCTGTCTACACCCGATGGCGCCGGCGCAAGGAGATCCACACCTCGCTCGCGGTGGACCTGCTCAAAGGCGTGATCGCGCGGGACTTCGACGTGACCTACTCACAGCAGGCCGAGTTGGGGCACGCGTTCTTGACCCCGTTCGAGCACATCCTCGGCGACAGCGACGTCCCCGTCATACCGCTGCTGGTCAATACCTACCTGCCACCGATCCCCAGCCCCCACCGCTGCTACGCGCTGGGGAAGGCCATCGCGGACGCACTGGCGGACCGGCCCGAGCGCATCGCGGTGATCGCCAGCGGCGGCATGTCCCACTTCCCCGGCACGTCCCGCTACACCGCGCCCAACTACGCGTTCGACAAGTGGCTGATCCAGGAGACCGCGGCCGGCCGCTATGACGACCTGCTCGGTCTCACCTCGGTCAACCTCGACGAGGTCGGCGAGAGCGAACTGCTGACCTGGTGCGTTCTGCTCGGCATCACCGGCGGCGAACTGCCTGGCCATCTGCTCTCCTACCAGGAGCTGTCCCACCACGGCCACGGGGTGATCCAGTTCGTTCCCGGACTTGGCCCGACGACTGAGCAGTCCGAGAGGTCCGAGAAGTTCGAGCAGCCGGAGCCAGAGCGGATCGCCCGCTACGGAGGCCACGTCTTCCGCCAAGAGGACTACGTCTACTACCGCTTCCCCGAACCGCGAAGCCTGCCGCTCAACCGGTTCCTGCGACAGATCGTCACGCAGACGGACTTCCGTTCCGCGTTCGTGGCGGACCGAGACGGTGCCATCGCGACCAGCGGCCTCGGCGCCGGCGAACGCGAGGCGCTGGCCGCCGACGGGTTCGACCGCCTGGTCGAACTCGGCGCGCACCCGCTGCTGGCGCTGTCCGCCTGGCAGGTCGTGAAGAACGACCTCGCCGCGGCGGGTTGACGCCTTCGCACGATCTATTGACGCGGCTTCCTCGCTGCTATCAGATGTACGCATAGAGGCTCACGTACGCTATACGTACAGTCACAGGAAAGAAGGGATGAAACATGTCCGGGACACCATCGGCGGCACTGAAGGGGGTCGCGGACGCGGAGTCGGATGACTCGGCTGCCGGGACGAAGCCCGCGATCGTCCTCGACCACATCGTCAAGACCTATGCGTCCGAGCCGAAGCAGGGCAGGAATCCGCGAGCTGTCGACGACCTGTCGCTGACGATCGAGCCAGGCGAGTTCTTCACCCTCCTGGGACCCTCTGGGTGCGGGAAGACCACCACCCTGCGCTCCATCGCGGGACTGGAGACGCCGGACTCCGGCGAGATCTCGCTGGCGGGGCGGACCGTGTACGGCTCGTCCGCCGGGATCAACGTCCCCAGCAACAAGCGCGGCATCGGCATGGTGTTCCAGTCATACGCCATCTGGCCGCACATGTCGGTCTTCGAGAACGTCGCGTTCCCCCTGCGAGTACGCGGCCGCGAGAGCCGGAGTTCGGCAGCGGAGCTCAGAACGGCCGTGCACCAGGCCCTTGAGACCGTCGAACTCGACGCCTACGCCAAGCGGTCGGCCACCCAACTGTCCGGCGGCCAGCAGCAGCGCCTGGCACTGGCCCGGGCCATGGTGGCCCAGCCGGAGATCATGCTCTTGGACGAACCGCTGTCCAACCTGGACGCCAAGCTCCGCGACACCATGCGGGTGGAGCTGAAACGGTTGCAGGCCGAGTCCGATTTCACCGCCGTCTACGTGACCCACGACCAGACCGAGGCCCTGGCGATGTCGACCCGGATCGCCGTCATGCAAGCCGGCGTCATCCAGCAGATCGGTGCACCACGGGAGATCTACGAGCACCCGGCCAACGCGTTCGTCGCCGGCTTCATAGGGCGAACGAACTTCGTCGAGGCGGAGGTCCTGCAGAGCCCTCAACCGGGCGTGAGTACCCACCTCGTCCAGTCCGCACTCGGCGTCCCACTGCCCGCACGAAGCGCGACGCCCACTCCCGCCGGTACCGCGGTCACCCTGTGCGTACGACCGGAGAACATCCGCCTGACCGCCCCCGCCGAGCAGACCACCGCGCACTCCATGACCGGCCGCGTGCTCTCAGCACAGTTCCTCGGCGAGTTGACCGAGTACACCGTGTGCGTCAACGACACCGCCCTGCTCGTCCGAGCCGAGGCCGACGTCCGCTTCAGCCGCGAGTCGACCGTCACGGTCGCCTTCGCCGCCGACGCCACGTGGCTACTCCCCCGCTGACCGCGCCCATCAGCCCACGAACCGACCCAGGCGTGACCACATTGAAGTCGCCCCTCTCCCTGGACTAGGATGTACGCATATCGTACAGAGTGGCAGATGCGTACAGGGGAGCATGGATGGGTGCGTCTGACGGTGTCGCGGCGGCGGAAGTCAAGGATGCCCGGCCACGGGGCGGCGGTGATGGCCTGGCCGGGCTGGCGAAGGGCATCGCGGTACTGGAGGCGTTCGCCGCTGCCAGGCTGCCGTTGACCATCGCCGAGACCGCCAGGTTGACCGATCTGAGCCGGCCCACCGCGAGGCGGTGCCTGCTGACCCTCACCGAGCTGGGCTACCTCCGGTTCGACGGCAAGCGCTTCACCCCGACCAGAAGGGTGCTTCGACTCGGCTCGGCCTACATCGGGTCCGATTCGCTGAGTTCGATCGCCCAGCCGTACCTCGAGAGTCTTCGCGACCTGCTCCGCGAGACAGTCGCCCTGACGGTGTGGGACGAGGGCGAGACGGTCGTCGTCGCACGCGCAGACGCAGACCGCGTGCTCGCCGTCGGCGGTCTGCTCGGCAGGCTGGGCAGGCGGCTTCCCGCCTACTGCACAGCCTCTGGACGCGTGTTCATGGCGGCGATGACGCCCGAGGAGGCAGCCGCCGCCCTGGCCGACCGCCAACCCCAGGCGCACACCCATCTCACCCTCACCGACCCCGAGGCCATTCTGCGAGCCGTCGACGAGGCGCGAACCGACGGCTACGCGCTGGTCGACAGTGAGATCGAGCTCGGCTACCTCGTGATCGCGGCCCCGGTCCTGGACTCGAACGGCAAGACCATCGCCGCGCTCTCGGTGAATGTCACCAACCCGCAGGTGGGCAGCGAGAAGGCACTCAGTGAGTTCCTTCCCGCCCTCCTGGAGCATGCCGACCGGATTTCTCGCCTGACCTGAAAGCCCGACCGGAACGGAAAGCCTGCCCCGAACAGAAAATCAGCCGGCAGGCAGATGGCGGTCGAGGAAGGACCAGGTTCGTTCCCAGGCCGCGGACGCGGCGCCCGCCTCGTAATTGCTCATGGGAGGTACTCCTCGTCCTTCCAGTCGGGCGGCTCACCGGCGCCGACGGACTTGCGCAACAGATAGCGCCAGCCGGCTTCGAGTTGGTGCGGGGGCCAGCACAGTGCGCGTTTGGCCAAGGCCTCGGCGGGATCGGAATGCACGGTCACGTGGCCGGCCGCCATCGCATCGAGCTGAGTACGGCAGGCCTGCTCCAGGAGCACGGCGTGCATGACGGCGGCGCCCACAGTGTTGCCCGCGGCGACCAGGCCGTGCTTGGGCATGAGAGCGGCGGGCGCGTCACCGATCGCGGCGGCGAGTCGCCGCCCCAGTTCCGGGCTCGCGATGAGGCTGCCGGTATCGCGGAAACGAGGCACATCCTCACCGCCGAACAGGGCACCCTCGTGAGAGACGGCCAGTAACGGTGTGCCCAGGGACGCGAAGGCCACAGCGGCTCGGGCGTGAGTATGCACCGAGCACTGCAATGCGCTTCGGGCACTGAGCAGTTCCAGATGGATCGGGCACTCCTTGTGGGGCGTCCCCGATCCGGCCAGGACTTCGCCATCGAAGGAGACGAGTTGCAGTCGCTCGTCCCGCACCTCCTCGAGCCCCCAGCCCGGGGCCTTGATCCAGATGCCTCGCCCTTCCGGATCGCGCACCGCGGCATGCCCCCAGATCATGTCGCCCTGTCCTGATGCAGCCAGGGCCCGGGACGCTAGGACCGCTTGGCGGCGTGCCTTCTCCACCGGTGTCATGACTCCTCCTCAGGTCTCACAGTTCCTCCTGTATTCGAACAGCAGCTATTCGGTTGCCAGCCGCATGTTCGCCGCTCACTCGGCGCCGTCGAGCCCGACTTCGGCAAGCCACAGGTTCCAGCCGCGTCGGGCCGCCGGGCTGTCGGGGCCGAGGTCGCGCCCGCTGACACCGCTCACACTGGCCATTTCCGCCGCGGACATCGCGACGACGGGTCCCCGCATCTGCCGGGCCGCGAGCAGTACCCGGGCATTTCGAGGCAGGTTCACCGCGGTGCTCACGGTCCTCAAGACCGAAGGCCCGCAGGAGGTGAAACCGTGCCCGCGCATGAGCACCATCGAGTGCCCGCCGAGAGTCGCCGCCAGATCACGCCCATGCTCGATCGTGGAGACCAGCAGGTTCGTCGCGTCGCCGAATCCGGTGCGGATGTCCCACCTCGGCACCTCCACACCGATATCGCTCACGCTCCGGATCACCGCCCGAAAGGGCTCGCTGGTGATGGTGAAGGGAAGGATCTCCTCGGTGTGCGCGTGCAAGACACAATGCACATCCGGGCGGGCGGCGTAGATGGCTGCGTGAATAAAGCGCTCGACATACGGCGCCCGCCTATCGTCGGCCATGGCGTCGCCTTCGAGGTCGAAACGCATGATGTCGCCTTCGCCGACTTGACTGGCACTCAACGACCGCGACAGATAGAAGGCTTCGGCGTCATCCGGGTCCCGTGCGCTGATGTGCCCGTAGGCGTTGAGCACCCCATGGTGCGCCAGGATCCGATTCGCGGCCACGATATCCGTGACTGTCGTCATTCACCCTTCCTTTCCTACCTGTGCGCCCACCTGAGGGCTCGGATTTCCCCGCGAAAGCCGCAGGTAGAGTAGCGCGAGCGGGGAAACGACAATGAGCATCAGCACGGTTATCATCGCAGCCTGTCCCGGGTTGCCGCCCGACCAGAGGTTCCAGACGGTGACGGAGAGCGTCATGTTGTCTCGCGAGAACATTATGAGAGGGACCGTCAAGTCCCGGAACGACAGGACCGCGAGCCATAGCCACGCGTTCTGGAATGTCGGCCGGAGCAGCGGCGCGAGTACCCGCCGAAAGGTTGTCAGAAGACTGGCCCCGGAGACGGCTGCCGCCTCCTCCAGCTCCGGATGAATCTGCATCAGAGCGGAGTTCGTCATTCGCGAGCCGAAACTCACCGCGACCAGCGACATGAGTACCACCAGCAGCAGGAGCGAACCGTAGAGCCCCCAGGACTTGGGGAGAACGAACAGCGAGAACAGGAACGCCCCCATTCCGAGGATCAGGCTGGGCACGGCGTGCGGGACGAACGCGACGTAGTCGAAGACTGCGCGAAATCTGTACTTCGAGCGGACAGTGATCCAGGAGAAGACGGTGCTCCAGATCAACGTGAGCGTCGGCACCGCGAGCATGATGATCACGGTATGGAGAAGGGCGCTGCGCACCAAAGGCCACGGCAATTGCGTGAGATTGTCCAGGTTGATCGAGGAGAGCGCGGACACCGAGAGGGGCTGCTGCTGAGGCGACAGCGCCGACCAGAGAACACCCAGCAGCGGCATGACCGTCGCGATGAGGATGTAGGAGCCGAGAAAGGCCCAGGCTCCCCAGGTCCAGCGCCCCAGTGCGACGACAGAGGGCTTGTAGTTCTTCCCGGTGATCACCCGATACTGATTCGCTCTCCGCAGCACACGTGAGTAGGACCAGCTCAGCAAGCCGCCGATCACGATCATGAAGGTGCTGAAAGCGGCGACCAGCCCGTACCGGGGAAAGCCCGCCTGGGGGTTCACGTTGTAGAAGAGGAAGGTGCTGAACGTGAACTTGCGCGCGGACAGGCCGATGATGGCGGGAATGTCGAAGGCCCCGAACGCGATGATGGCCACGTATAGCGTGGCGGCGAGAATGCTCGGCCACGACAGCGGCAGGGTCACTCGGCGCATCTGCTGCAGGAAGGTGCCGCCGGCGGTACGCGCGGCCTCCTCCAGGGACTGATCCATGGTCTTGAAGGTCGCCGAGGTCATGGCGAACACGACCGGCGCCAGGCTCAGACCCTGAACGAATCCCATCCCTGGAATCGTCACGACGTTGAAGGGGCCGGACTTGGTGTGGAACACCGAGGCGAAGAGCTCGTTCACCAGTCCCACGTGCGGGTGGAACATGATGAGCCACCCCATCGCGACGAAGAAGCCGGGGATCAGCATGCCCACGACGAAGAACGCGTGAACCATCGACTTGCCGGGAAGGTCCGTCCGCTCGATGATCCACGCGGCCGGCACGCCGATCAGCACCGAGGTCACGGTCGCGACCGCCATGTAGATCAGGGTGTTGCCGATCGACTGCACCGCGAACGAGCTCTGAAACAGGTCGTGGAAGTTCGTCCAGGTCGCGGTGCCGCGGATGCCATTCGTGTTGAAGGCGACGACGACGATCAGCCCGAGCAGCGACAGGATGGCCAGCGCGACGGCCGATGCGGCCAGGAGCAGACCGGCCGGCCCGATCGACCGTTCTCGACGTGCTCGCGTCTCATCCGGTGGCGCGGCGAGGACGTCGTCCGGCGGGGTTCTGGTCAGGGTCATCGATCCTCCTTAGTGAGGTGGTTCATCGCCCGCACGTCCCCACCGCTATTTCGTCTTGGTCAGGATCGAGACCTGGTTCTGAAGGTATTCGGAACTGGGCCAGTCCTTGTCAGCCAGGACAGCATCGAGATCCCAGTCGTGGAACGTGACACCGTCGGCCTGGCTCGCGGCGACCAACTTCTCTATATTCGAACCCTTGACGAAGACCGAATCCCCCGCCGCGACGTTCCACAGCGTGTCCTGTGCTTCACGGGTCATCAGGTAGTCGATGAAGAGTTGAGCGGCTGCCGGGTGTGCCGAATTCACCGGGGTCCCCAGCATGTACTGCGTCAGCATCGCCGCGTCGGACGGGATCACGTAGCGCAGGGCCCCGCCCGCGCGCATGTTCTCCAGCGTGGTGCTCTGATCGCAGTCGAAGGCGAGGGCGTCGAACTCACCGCTGAGCACCCGGTTGTCCTCGGTGCACGGAATGAGACCACCGAGCTGCTTGGAGAACGCGGTGATGTAGGAAAGGGCCTGGTCCTGGCCGATCGTCGCGGCGAAGTTGGGGAAGTTCGACGCGTACGGCGTGCTGGCGACGCGTCCCTTCCACCGCGGCGCGAGGAGGTCTTGCATCGACTTCGGCGGGTCGGTGACCTTCTTCGAGTTGTACGTGATGACCGGGATGCTGGTCACCACGGCGACGGCGACCCCGCCGCCTTGCACCGCCGGTTTGGGGATGTCGGTCGCCCACGACCAGTCCTCGGGTTTGAAGACGGTCACTCCGGCCCCGAGCAGCATCCGGAAGACCGCCGGATAGGCGATCATGATGTCGCTCGTCGAGTTCTGGCCAGCCTGGACCTCCTGGTCCAGGGATGCGGCCATCTGCGCCTGCGAGGGCCCGGGAGTGAAGCTCACCTTGAAGTCGGCGGGCAGTCCGAAGTGCTTCCGGAAACCCTCGGCCAGTTTGGGCAGGCCCTTTGTCCCGCCCAGAACCCCTTCGCCCCACACGAGGTTCAGCTGCCCCTCCTGCTTGGCTTGCTGGACCACCTGGCTCAGACTCGAGGCGGTGAATTTGGCGCCTCCGCCCGCGGACCCCACGGAGGAGGAGCATGCCGCGGTGGCCATGACCATCGCGAGGACAACCAGAGTGACGGTGGACCGGACTCGTCTGTTCATCAACAGGAACACTCCGTTCTGCATCGATTGGAGACGGCTCTGTAAGGGGCTAGGCCCAGGTCGTGTCGAGCGGCTCGCCGCGGTCGAACGCGTCAAGATGCCGCCGCCACATCCGCCGGACTTGCACGACTCCCTTGTCCGATTCGCCGAGCCGCTCGTTTTCCCGATCGGCCAGCCGGCCCATGCCGACCTGCGCGACGTGGTCTTCGAGATTGACCAGGTCCGGGTGGTCCAGGAAGTCGGTGATGGGCGCCTTGCCGGCGATGATGAGCTCGGCGGCGTCGATCGCCGATATAAAGGGTTCCCGTCGTGCGGCTACCTCCTCCCGCCTGCGCACGTGTGCTGCTACGCCTTCCGGAGTGAGGAAGTGGCCCATGACGCCGAAGCTCATGTGAACCTCGTCGTCGATCGGGACGCGCCAGGCGAACTGTTCGAGCAGGCCGTTGCGGCCGGCCACGACGAGGTGGAGTGCGTTGGGCATGAGGAAGGTGGCTCGGTAAGGGCTGTCCTGGTCGATCTCGCGGGTGTGGATCAGGGACCTCCCCCGGTGCACGGTGATGGGCGTCTGGTGCGCCGCGGCCGGTGAGAAACCCTCCTTGGTCCGATTCGGATCGGACGAGAGCCGATGAGTGAAGGGCACGTGTGCGTGGTCGACGCCGTTCTCCACATTGGAGAAGAAGTTGCAGCGTCGCGTGTACTCGAGGGGCTCGATGACAGCAGCTGACTCGAAGTCATGTCCGTGCTCGCGGGAGAACCCCGCGAGATCCGGGAACGGCGGCTCCGCACCCCGGCCCAGGAAGACGAAGATCAGCCCGTAGGCCTCACGCGTCGGGTACGAGCGCACCGATGCCTTCCGCACCAGCGCCTCCGACTCGCCGGGAGCCTCAAGACACCGTCCGTCGGGCCCGAACTTCCAGCCGTGGAACATGCATCGCAGGCCGCCGTCTTCAACCGTCCCCACGGACAGGACGGTGAGCCGGTGCGCACACCGCGGGGCCAGCACGGCGGCCTGGCCGTCCCGGCCGCGGTAGAGCGTGAACTGCTCCCCCATGACGGTCAGCGGATGCGCGGTCCCGTTCGGAACGTCCTGCGATTTCTTGACCGGCTGCCAGTAACTGCGCATCAGGCGACCCGCAACCGTGCCGGGTCCGGTGTAGACCGGGTCTTTGACTTCCTCCTCGGCCCCCGTGGCCTCATCGTTGGTCATCTTGTTGGCGATCGCGGTCACAGACGGATCCTCCTCGGCTGCGTGAAGTCTGTACGCATTCCGTACGCACTCCTGTATGCGTACATCGGACCCCAGGAGGAGGACGACGTCAAGAGATCGCGCGAAGTTGGTAACCCGACGGGCACAGTCTTGACGGCGCCTCGCTGCTGCGATCAGATGTACGCATAGAGGTTCGCGTACGCTATACGTACAACTGGGAGCCCTGGCGAAAGGCGTGTGGCGAAGCGGCGAAGCGGCTCGCACCCGGTTCGGAGCCGGGCCTGGTTCGACGAAGGTGAGACTCAGTGACTGTCGCGACTTCCCCGTCTGCGCTCTATGCAGCGCGCACTGATCCGGGCCCTTTACGTGTCACGCAGGTGTCGTATGAAGCCGACCGTGTCATTTCCATCCGGCTCGAGCATCCTGAGGGCCGTGAGCTCTCTGCTTGGTCGCCCGGAGCGCACTTGGACTTGCAGTTGCCGAGTGGGCTGATACGCCAGTACTCGCTGTGCGGTGATCCGACGGACCGAACCAGCTACACGTTCGCTGTTCTCCTTGAGGAAGACGGCCGAGGTGGATCAGCCGAGCTTCACAGCCTGCCGCTGGTTGGACGCACACTCACCGTTCGAGCTCTGCGGAACCACTTCCAGTTGGGCGACAGCCCGAGCTATCTCCTGGTCGCGGGCGGCATCGGAGTCACGCCGATGATTCCGATGGTCCGACGACTGGCCGCCGGGTCGGCGCCCTGGAGCCTTCTCTATCTCGGCCGCACGCGCACTGGAATGGCCTTCAGCCGCGAGTTACACGCCTTGGGCGGCCGCTCCGTGCAGATCTTCCCGAGGGACGAGGTTGATCGTCTCGACATCGACGCGGCCATCGCAGCCGCCGGCCCGGACACAGCCGTCTACTGCTGCGGGCCGGATGCCCTCATGAACGCCGTGGCCGAAGCCTGCGCATCCGTCGTGCCCCCTCGCGCACTCCACACCGAGCGGTTCGCCGCCGGCTCCACACCGACGCCTGACCAACCCACCAGCGTGCGGGAGCGGACCGGGTTCACCGTCACGCTCCGCCGCTCCGGTGCCGAGCTCGTCGTCCCGCCCGACCGGAGCATTCTGGACGTCGTCCGCGATGTCATGCCGGACGTGTCGTACTCGTGTGAGGAGGGCTACTGCGGATCGTGCGAGACCCGGGTACTCAGCGGCATCCCCGACCATGCCGACGACATCCTCACACCACAGGAGCGTGAGGCGAACGACACCATGATGATCTGCGTCAGCCGCTCCCGCGCCGACAACATCGTCCTCGACCTGTGAGCCTCACCGACCTGTGAAACTCACCCGGCTCTCCGCGTGGGGCCCACCGTCACAGGCCAGAAGTGACGTCCTCGCCCTTCGCGCCGGGGTCGCCGGCGCGGATGCGATAGACCTGTAGGTGGAGTCCGTAGTACTTGTCGGTTTCGCCGACCCACTGCAAACCCAGACGCTCCGTGGTGGCGATGGCCCGGTGATTGTTCGGCCGGGTCACGGCGAACAGTTCGTCGGTGTGTTGGGTGAAGGCCCAGGCGATCAGCGCGCGGGCAGCCTCGGTCGCATAGCCCTCACCCCACACCTGGGGGTTGAGCTGCCAGCTGATCTCAAGGTCCTCCTCATAGGGAGGCAGCAGCCGGATACCCAGGCCGCCGATCACCGCACCGTCCTTCCTGCGCTGCACCGCCCACCGTCCCCGCGGCGCGGCCAGATTCGGCTGGGCCTCGGTCCAGGCCTGCAACACCGAACGCATCGCTGCCGCGTCGCCGACCCGATCCATCGCGGGCGTCAGCCAGTGCGCGACATCCCCGGAGCCGTAGACCGCCAGAGCGGCCTCGGCGTCATCGGCCGTCCAGTCGCGGATGATGAGCCGCTCGGTGGTCAGGGGCATGTTCATTGCCCGCTCCGTTCTTCGGCAGTCTCCATGATGCCCATCCTCCACTGCCGCGCGGCGCTGCGCGCTGCGGCGCGCGCCGGTGCCCAGCCATTGGGCGGCGTCGCCGAACGGAATCTGAGGAATCGCCTCCGAGGTCAGCCGGCGGTACGCGTGGCGGTCAGGCCGGACAGGATCAGGCTGAGCCACCGGGCGCGGGCGTGGGGCGGCTGGTCTGTCGGGGCGGAGGCGAAGATCAGGTACATGTCCTCGACGGTCACGTCGGGATTCAGGTCGCCCTCGGCCTGCCCCGCGCTGATGATCGCGTTCAGTGCGGCGATGCCGCGTTCCTCCGCACCCATGCCGCTCACGTCGGCGCCCAGGGCGCGCGCCGCAGCTTTCACGGCCTTGTCGGTCACGGCCGCTTCCACGACACGGTGGAGGAACGCCGAGAGTTCGTCGACGGCACGGGCTCCTGCCTTTATCCGCGCGAGTGCGGCTTCGGTCTCGTCGGCCAACGCCCCGACACTTTGCGCGACGACGGCCGTGACGAGCTCGGTCTTGTTCGGAAAGTGCCGGTACAGGGTGCCTACGGCGACGCCCGCGGCAGCCGCGATCTCATCCATCCCGGCATCGGGACCGTACGCGGCGATCTGCCCGCGAGCCGCCTCGAGGATCTTCTGCCGGTTGCGGGCCGCGTCAGCACGCGGGGGCCGGGCAGCCGGGCTCATCAGCGTTCCTTCCGTGGGCGACCGGAGTTGCATCAGTGTGAACCGTGGTTCACTATAGTAGATGAACCATGGTTCACCTTAGTTTACCGGGAGCCGACATGACAGCCAGAACCGCCCTTGTCACCGGTGCGTCCTCCGGCATCGGCGCCGCCACGAGCCGCAAACTCCAGGATCTGGGGTTCACCGTGTACGGCGCTGCACGCCGTGCCGAGCGTCTGCGAGCTCTGACTGAGCGCGACATTCGGGTCCTGGAGATGGACCTGACCGATGACGCGTCCCTGCGCGCGGGGGTCGAGAAGATCGTCGCCGAGACGGGACGGATCGACCTGCTGGTCAACTGTGCGGGCTACGGCGCCTACGGCGCCCTTGAGGACGTGCCCGCGGACGAGGCCAGGCGCCAGTTCGAGGTCAACGTCCTCGGCGCCGTCCGCCTGATCCAACTCGTTCTTCCGTACATGCGCACGCAGCGCGGCGGCACGATCGTCAACGTCACCTCCGTCGGCGGGAAGATCTACACACCGCTCGGCGGCTGGTATCACGCGACGAAGCACGCCCTCGAAGTCCTCAGCGACTGCCTGCGCATCGAAACGAAGCCCTTCGGCGTCAACGTCATCGTCATCGAGCCCGGCAGCATCAAAACCGAATGGGGCGCCATCGCCGCAGAGAATCTGGCGAAGGTATCCGGTCACGGCGCCTACTCCGGACCGGCCGCCGCCATGGGCCACACCTTGAACTCGCCGACGGTAATCAAGCGAAGTTCCGACCCGTCGGTCATCGCCGACTTGATCGGCAAAGCCGTCACCTCTCGCCGGCCCAAGACCCGCTACGTCGCGGGCTTCGCCGGCAAGCCCAGCCTGCTGCTGCGTCGATTCCTACCCGACCGGGCCTTCGATGCGGTCATCTCCCGTGCCAGCGGCATCCGTTCATGAGAGAGGATCAAGACGGTGATCGGGCGCCGGTTCCACAAGCCCGACACCGTCCAGGGCGTGCACTACCTGCTACAGCGTCACCGCGTTCGCCAGCCCGGAACACCTGATCGCCGCTGTCCATCGCGAACTACGCGAGGTTCAGTGCCGGCCCTGGCTCATCGACGGCGCCCTGACCGGCACCGGGACTTCTAATCGGCGGGCTCGGGGGTCAAGTCCCTAACGGCACACCGATCGGCCGGGCTCGCGGCGCTGACGCTGACGCCGCCGATGGCTGTGGCCTGGGCGCCGACCGCTCAGGCCAAGCCGTCCCACATGCGAGCAGCACAGGGTCCGCATCTGCGGTCCATGGAGCCCATCGGAAGCCGCTTCACCGGTTCGGCCGTCGAGAGGCCGACATCGGTCCAAATAGGAACGCTTGTGCTCGAGAATCGGGCATGGGAAGCTATCGCAGAGCACTTACAAGTGATCGAGCCGTCACACTGGGTCGCGCTCTCGGGATCACGACACGTTCCCGGCCTCGGGTCCCGGCAGCTGCCGAGTCCATGAGAGCCGGCATAGCGATCCGGCCCGACCAGCCTCCTGCCTCGCGGTCAGTCCATTCAGTCCTCTGCGACACGCGCCCCGCAGGCAGGAGATGCCTGCGCACCATTCGCGATTCGCCGGGGATGCCGCTGTCCGGTTGTTCAGGTGAGTGAGTAGGAGTTGGGAATTGATGGCTGCCGGCGCCCTGACGGTGGAGGATCACCGTGACGCGTCCCTGCTGAGGCGTATGCGTGATGACGTCGAGCCGGGGATCCGCGCCGCGATCGGCCGGCTCCCGGCCGGGTTGCGGCACATCGGCGGCTACCACCTGGGGTGGTGGGACGAGCGGGGAAGTCCGGAGTCTGGGACGGGGGGCAAGGCTGTTCGGGGTGCCCTGGTGCTGGCGGCCAACCGCGCTATGGGCGGCGACGCCGCGCTGAGCGGGGCCGTCGCGGTCGAGCTGGTCCACAACTTCACACTGGTGCACGACGACGTGATGGACCGGGATGCGACGCGGCGGCATCGTCCGACTGTGTGGGCCGTGTTCGGCATCGCCGACGCGATCCTCATCGGTGATGCGTTGCAGGCACTGGCCGTCAGCGTCCTGGCACAGGACCCTCATGCCGCGGCGCTGCCCGCGATGGGTCGCCTGGCCGGTTGCATGATCGAGCTTTGCCAGGGGCAGAGCGCCGACTGCGCCTTCGAGCACCGGACCGACATCACCCTGGGGCAGTGCGAGGCGATGGCGATGGGGAAGACCGGTTCCTTGTTCGGCAGTGCCTGCGCCATAGGCGCTCTGTACGCGGGTGCGGCACCCAGCGCGGTGGACGCGCTGGACGAGTTCGGGCGCCAGCTGGGCCTGGCGTTCCAACTCGTCGACGACCTACTGGGGATCTGGGGCGACCCGGCGGTCACCGGCAAGCCGGCGGGCGCCGATCTGCTGGCGCGCAAGAAATCACTGCCGGTCGTCGCCGCCCTGACCTCCGGCACCGCCGCCGGGGAGGAACTCGCGGCCGTCTACAACACCGACCTGCCTTTGGACGACGCCGGGCTCGAACGCGTCGCGGACCTGGTGGAGCGGGCGGGCGGACGCGACTGGGCCCGGAACCGGGCGGCTGAGCGCCGCGCCGCGGCCCTGGCGCAGCTCAGGACCGTGGTCCCCGATGCCGAGCAGTCACGGGATCTGTTGACGCTGGCCGACTTGCTCACCCGCCGAGTCAACTGATCCTTGTTCGTCTCGCGAGAGGAGCGCCGACATCCGTGCACCGCACGCACAGGATCTGCTCGACGGGTTGACGGACCGCCCCTGGAGCGACTTATCCCCCTCGGTCTACGAGACCGGGCGACTGGTGTCCCTGGCGCCATGGCTGACCGGCCACCGCGCCCGGATCGCCTACCTTCTGGAGTCCCAGCGCCCCGACGGAGGCTGGGGGCAATCCGCGGACGGCTACGGCCTGGTGCCCACACTGAGTGCCGCCGAGGCGCTCCTGAACACGCTCCTCGCCGACCCAGCCGTCGCCTCCGTCGCGGATCAGGCTTCTGTCTTACTAACGGTGCGTCGCGCTCTGGCGAACCTGTTCGCCGTCCTGAGGCCGGGCGCTGTGCTGCCAATCCCCGACACACCGGCGATCGAGATCATCGTGGCTTCCCTGGTGTCCGCGCTCAACAACGCCCTGGATCGGCTCCCGCACTCTGCGGTGAGCGGCTTGGACGCCTGGCGCGGCAACGGACGGCTGCACCTACCGTCCGGCGTGGACGACACCGTCCTGACGCGAATGCGCTCGCTACTCGAGACCGGCAGCGAGCTCCCGACCAAGCTGCTGCACGCCTTGGAGGTGGCAGGGTCCGCGGCAGACGGGGCGCTCGGAGTCCGACCGACGCTACCTCAGGGCACTGTCGGTGCCTCACCGGCGGCCACCGCTGCCTGGCTCGGCACCAAGCAGCCTGCTGACTCCGGCCGGGCCCCGGTGCGCTACCTGGAGAGCGTCGCGGACGAGTATGGCGGCCCGGTTCCCTGCGCCGTCCCGCTCGACGTCTTCGAGCGGGCCCAGGTAATCGCCACCTTCTCCCGAGCCGGCATCCCCGTGAAGGTCTCCACCACCCTCAGAGCCGGCCTCACCGCCCTGCTCGGCCCCAGCGGCTCCCCCGGCGGAGCGGGCTTGCCGCCGGACGCCGACACCTCCTCCATCCTCTTGTTCGCTCTGTCCCAGCTGGGCGCCGAGCCGGACCTGGAGTGCCTGTGGCCCTATGAGCTCTCGACTCACTTCTGCACCTGGCCCGGCGAGGACAACCCGTCCCCCAGCGCCAACGCCCACGTCCTGGAAATCCTCGCGGCCGCCGACCACCCGCCGACCATCACCGCAAACCAGGTACGACGCTACGGCGAAGCCGGAGCCAAGCTCACGTCCTGGCTCCTGGAACAGCAGCGGGACGACGGCAGCTGGCAGGACAGATGGCACGCCTCACCGCTCTACGCCACCCAGTGCTGCACCCTCGCGCTGGCCCGCACGGGCGCCCCGACTGCCGCCTCCGCCGTCGGCAAGGCGGTGAGCTGGGTCCTGGCCACCCAACGCCCCGACGGCTCCTGGGGCCGCTGGAACAGCACCGCCGAGGAAACCGCCTACGCGCTACAGATCCTGCTGCTCACCGGCAGCCAGGAGCTCACCGACACCGTCGCGCACGCCGCGGCTCGCGGGCACCGCTTCCTTCAGAAAAGCGCCAAAACCGGCCACGAGGCCTTGTGGCATGACAAGGATCTCTACGCTCCCCAGGCCATCGTCGAGGCAGCCGTTCTCGCCTCCACCCACCTCGCCGAGACCCACCCCGCAGTGGTCCGAGCGGCGGCCCGCCTGTGAACTCCGAAGCATCCACACCGGCCGACAGCACCACCGGCACCGCCGCTCCGAGCCCTGCGAACCGCCCCCAGGAGTACTACCGCGACCTTCGCGCCGCGGCAGGGGCCGTGGCGGACCTCAACGGACGCCTCACTGTGCTGGGCCGAAGCGAGGTGGAAAGCGCGCTGCGGGCACCGCACACCTTCTCCTCACGCATGGACGCCGTCGATCTGGGCAACGCCCGGCCGCTGATCCCGCTCCAGATCGACCCGCCCGACCACGCCCAGTACCGACGCGTCCTGGACCCCTTATTCAGCCCCAAGAACATCGCTCACCTGGCACCCGTCATCACCACCCGGGTCACCGAGCTCATCGACGCCGTGATCGCGCAAGGACACTGCGACTTCAGCGCCGACCTCGCCGTCCCGCTGCCGTTCCTGGTCTTCGGCGACCTGCTCGGCCTGCCGCGCCACGAGCACCCGGCGCTGATGTCGATCGTCGACGACATCGTGCGCCCCGGCCCGCAGGACTCGGCCGGGCGCAGCGCCGCCCAAGCCGGCGAACGGTGCTACGCCCTGTTCTCCCAGGCGCTGGACGAACGAGCCCGGACGCCTCGCGACGACCTGCTCACCCACCTCCTGAACGCGACGGTCGACGGACGCCGGCCAAGCCGCGAAGAACTCCTCGACATGTGCTACATGCTGCTGCTCGGCGGCATGGACACCACCAGCGACGCCCTGGAGTGCGCGTTCGCCTTCCTCGCCACCCACCCCGAGCACCGCCGGCAGATCGTCGACGAACCGGGCATCGTCCCCACCGCCGTCGAGGAACTCCTGCGATGGGAGTCCCCGACCAGCAGCGTGCGCCGCTATCTTCTGACCGACACCGAGCTGGGCGGCTGCCCCATGAGCGCCGGACAGCGGGTGAACGTCGTCCTGGCCTCCGCCAACACCGACGACGGCCACACCCCGGACGCCTTCGAAGTCGACCTGCACCGCACCCCGAACCAGCACATCGCCTTCGGTGCCGGCGCCCACCGCTGCCTGGGCGCTCATCTGGCTCGGATGGAACTGAGAACCGTCCTTCAGGAATGGCACCGACGAATCCCCGAGTACACCCTGGCGGCCGGCCACTCACTGGACTTCCGCCTCGGCGGAACCCTGCGCTACCTAGAACAGCTACCGCTCACCTGGCCGATGCCTACTCGCTGGGACGGTAGTCGGTATTGAGGTAGAAGGTCGTCGTGTAGTCGATGAGGCGCAGCACTCCCGCTGCCGCGTTGCTCTCCTGGATCACCGGCGCCAGGATCTTCGCGCACCGGGCGCGGCGCTGCCGAATCTCGCTGTGCACCCACGGCTCATCGATTCCTTGGAGCATCAGAATATTGAGAGACGCCGGTTCGCCCAGCTCCCGCTTATAGGTCGCGAGGTCGTTTGCCAATCGGACGGCGACCACAGCTTCGGACATCGCCGCCGTGAGTGCCTCAAGCTGGGGAAGAAGGTCGGTTGATTCGGATGCGAGCCAGATGGACGAGCGGACAAAGGCACTGCCGATGGTGAATGCATGCTCAAGGTACTCAGCGACGCTGGGTTCAGGCGCTCCGGCCGCCCGGGCGAGCGCGGTGTCACGCTCCCACATCAACCCCGTCAACAGGCGGTCAAGTGTGCTGCTCCACAGGCCGCCCACAGTCTCGAACAATGGCCGCGCGGCCAGCTCCTCGCGCAGTTCGGCAAGGACGATTTCTGTGGAAGAGCCTGGGTCGGGGGCAGCACCCGTGGCGATATCGAGGAGGCGGGGTACGTCGAGCGGGGCCCTTTCCACGATGTCGTCGATATGGAAGACCCACAAGGCGGTACGGCAACCCGGAAGCAGTTCATGCGGCTTGAGCCAAGGGCTACAGAAGGTGTGAGTGAGGGCCACAGGCAGTACCAGATCCGGATCGACAACCGCCGGAAAACGCGTCGCCCATCGCTGGAGTGACCGAGTCACCTGCAACGTGGCCGCTCCGGCAACCGCGCTCGCAACCGGGTCTGGCAGGCTCATGGTCGCCATACGCCCCATCCTGAGTGAGAAGTCCACGGCGCGCCTCCACTTCGGCCGAACTCGCGGGGTTCCGACAGTAAGGGTTCTGCGTGCGGTGACGTAAATCAGGGTTCTGAGCAACTTGGCGCCAACCACCCTTGCGTCGCACCCGGGGTGCGAGGAGGATGGCCCGTAAGCGCACGGTATCCGTCTCGATCTCCTGTGTAACCATCTGACGGGCAGTCCCGGATTCCGGCCAGGCTTTGCCGACGGGGCTTCACGCCCTTGCGCGCCAGGTATGTGTGACCCAGGGAGGGGCACCATGTCCGAACAGTCCAACATCGCGATCGTCCGGGAGCTCTACGCCGCGCTGAGCAAGGGGGACACGGCGCACGTCGCCGAGACGCTGCTCGGCGACCGCGTGCGCCTGAACGTCTCCGGCAGCCACCACGCGCACGCCCGCGAGCACAAGGGCAAGCAGAACGTCGCGTCCTACTTCTCCTCCATCCAGAGTCTCGCCGACGGCATCACGATCGAGCCCGAAACCGTCGCCGCCTCCGGAGACCAGGTGCTCGCCGTGATCCGGGTGCAACGCCACAGTGCCGGCGCGCCCGGCCGCTCGCTCGACATCCGCGAGGCGCAGGCCTTCACCGTCACCGACGGAAAAATCACGCAGATCACCAACTACGCCGGCGACCAGAAGGCCAAGGACGACTTCTTCGCCTGACATACACGCACCGAGGAAACCGTCCGCCGCGCAGGCCCCCGAGCACACGCTCAGGGGCCTGCGCGGGAACCGGCCTCGTGGGCCGGCACCATGAACCGCGCCATCTCGCCCACATCTCGCCGGCAGGTGGGAGGGAATCGGGAGCTGAACGTGTGAGCGGAAACTGTGCCGCTCATGTACGACGATCCGTGGGAAGAGGCGAACTACCCGCTGCACCACGATGCGGAGTTGCGGGAGCGGTTGATCGGCGGGGGCTGCGCCAGGGTCGTGGTTCTCAGCCCGCTCATCGGTCAGAGCATGCTGGACCTCTACTTCCCGCAGGGCCTCGGCTTGCCGCCGGTCCGCCGCTTCGCCCGCAACGCGACGCGGGACGAACTGGAACTGGCCGAACTAGCCGCCGAAGCCACGAGGCCGGCCGCCGCCGACCGCTGGATCGCCGAAGGGGAAGTCTGGGCCGAGTACTTCCTGGCACGCGCCGAAGCGGTCGTCTCGGTCGAGACCGACTGGATCGACTTCATCGCCGGCCCGCGCCGGCCCCGGCCCCCGCGCCTCGATCTCGACAGGGTCTGGAAGTGGATCCGCAGCGCGCGGGATAAACGTCGGCACCGCAGCGCGCTCGACCTTCTGCCGCTCGCCACCGCCAGCCGGACCGCGATGAAGCCGACCAGCTTGGCGATCGCCGAGGACGAGTACCCGGAGAAGCTGATCCGGGTCACGTCGCGGGCGCAGGTGCGCGCGCTGCGGAAGGTCCGGGCCGCCGGATCCTGACGCCAGTCGTGGCTTGCCCGGCTTCGACGGGGACTGATAGGACCGCCACATGCCCATGGCCTGGTCGACCTTCGAATCGGCGCTCGACGGAGTCCCGACCGCGTCCGCAGGCCTCGACGCCCTGCTCGGCTCGCACGCACTCGAGGTGCTGGCGCTGCTCGACGCGGTCGGCGCCGAGGACGCGGGGCCGCTGCTCAGGCGAGCGGTGGCGGCCGAGCCGTCGGAACGCGAGGCGGACCTGGACGCCGCGCTGCGGATCATCGCCGAGCATGCGGATGTGGAGGCGCTGGTTCCCGAAGCCGATGTGGACGTTCGTTACGACGAGATCGTGCAGGCCCTGCTTGTGGTCCTGCTGATCGGCTCCGAGCTGCGCGACGGCCCCGAGATACTACGTCTTCGCTGCCTGATGGCGGCCACAGCATTCGAAGCGCATATCGCAGCCCTGCAAGGCCAGGTCGAACGGCATGCGGTAAACAAGGAGGCCAACGCGGCGAGGCGGGCATTGGCGAGGGTCATGCAAGTTGTGGTGCACGACTTCGAATCGCGGGACAAGGCGGCGCGTAAGGCGGCGCGAAAGCGCTGATCGGCCGAGCGGCCCCGGTCCGGGCCGGGGTCCAGCCGACCCGTCCCGAAGGACAGGCCGGCCGGGCCCGGCTCCCAGCCTCACCCACCGGCCACCGGCGCGTACCCCGCCGACCGCATCGTGAAGGCCCCGCGGCCTTGTGTGCGGCTGCGCAGGCGCGTGGCGTAGCCGAAGACCTGCGCCAGCGGGATGGTCGCGGTGACCACCGCCGTGGTGCCCCGGCTCGTGGAGTCCGTGACGCGGCCTCGGCGGGCGGCCAGGTCGCCGAGGACGGTGCCGACCGTGTCGTCCGGGGTGGTGACCGTCAGCTCCGCCACCGGTTCCAGCACCGTCAGGGTGCTGGCTCGCAGCGCTGCGCGCAGGCCCATCAGCCCTGCTGTGCGGAAGGCCATCTCCGAGGAGTCCTTCACGTGGGTGGCCCCGTCGAGGAGCACCACGCGCAGGCCCGTCACCGGGTGGCCGGCCAGGGGGCCGGTGGTCAGGGCGTCGCGGCAGCCGGCTTCGACCGCGCGGATGTACTCGCGGGGGACGCGGCCGCCGGTGACGCGGGATTCGAAGGTGAAGCCCGTGGCGCCGAGGGTGTCGGTCAGGGGGCTGACTTCCAGGACCACGTGTGCCCACTGGCCGGAGCCGCCTTCCTGTTTGACGTGCCGGTAGACGAAGCCGGTCACGCCCGACACCACCGCTTCGCGCAGCGCCACCTGCGGGCGCCCGACGGTCACGGCGATCTCCTTCTCCTGCCTGATCTTCTCCACTGCCACCTCCAAGTGCAGCTCGCCCAGTCCTGACAACAATGTCTGGCCGGTCTCGGGGTCGGTGCGGACCGACAGGGACGGATCCTCCTCGACCGCCCGCGCCAGCGCCGCCGCCAACCGGCCGGTGTCGGCGTTGCGGTCCGCCTCGACCGCGACCGACACCACCGGCTCGCCCGAACCCGAACCCGAAGACTCCAGCAGGACCGGGGCTTCGGGCGCGGCCAACGTCGCGCCGGTCACCGCGTGCTTCGGCCCGACCAGGGCGACGATGTCACCGGCCACCGCCTGGTCGACCTCGCTGTGCCGGTCGGCCTGCACCCGCAGGATCCGCCCGACCCGCTCGGTCCGCCCGGCGCCGACGTCCAGGACCGAATCGCCCTTGCGCAGGGTCCCGGAGTACAGCCGCACGAACGTCAGCCGGCCAGTGCCAGTCGCCTGCACCTTGAACACCAGCGCCGCCAAAGGCTGCTCCGGATCGGCATCCGACCGGTCCAGAGGCGAAGGCAGGTAGTCGACCACCGCGTCCAGCAGCGGCTCGATCCCCCGGTCCTTGTACGCCGCACCGCACAGCACGACGACGACCTCACCGGAAGCAGTCAGATCGCGCAGCGCCGCTCCCAACGTCTCCGCAGAGAGCTGCGACCGCTCGGCGAACTCCTCCAGCGCCGCCGCATGCCGCTCGGCGACAGCCTCCTCCAGCCTCCGCCGACGCCGGCCGGCCTCGTCCGCCAGCGCCTCAGGAACCACGCCTTCGGCCATGGTGCCGTCAGCCCATGTCAGAGCCCGCATTCGGACCAGGTCGACGACACCCTCGAACTCCCCCTCGCTCCCGATCGGCAGCTGCACCGCCAGCGGCACCGCGTGCAGCCGCTGGCGGATGGACTCCACCGCCGCGTCGAGATCGGCGCCGGTCCGGTCCATCTTGTTCACGAAGGCGATCCGGGGCACGCCGTACCGGTCGGCCAGCCGCCACACCGCCTCGCTCTGCGGCTCGACCCCGGCCACCGCGTCGAACACCGCGACGGCGCCGTCCAGCACCCGCAGCGCCCGCTCCACCTCGGCGGAGAAGTCGACGTGCCCGGGGGTGTCGATGAGGTTCAGCCGGTGCCCGGCCCAGTCGCAGCTGACGGCCGCGGCGAAGATCGTGATGCCGCGCTTGCGCTCCTGCGGGTCGAAGTCGGTGACGGTGGTGCCGTCGTGCACCTCGCCGCGCTTGTGCACGGCGCCGGTCAGGAACAGCACGCGTTCGGTGACGGTGGTCTTCCCGGCGTCCACGTGCGCCAGGATGCCCAGGTTGCGGACCAGGGACAGGGAACGCCGGGTCAGGTTTGCCCGCATGATGGATCGATCCTTCGGATTTCGCTGTGCGATCCGCGGCGCCGGTCGCCCGGCGGTCGCGGTGGATCAGGACAGCGCGATGCCCGGACTCGGCCGCCGCACAGCCGCGGGCGAAAGCCCGAGGAAGGCGGGAAAAGCGAGAAAGGCAGCCGAATCAGACCCTGAACATCAACTCTGTCAGAGGCCGGATGAAGTCCGGGAGAGGTCTCAGCGCAGGCCGCGCAGCCGGCGCCGAGCCGGCGAAGACACCAGGATCACGTCGAAGGGGTGCCGGGAGGCGAGGATGGCGGAAGTGCCGCGGGTCATGATCCCTCCCCATCATCGGAACGTGCGAACGTGTTGCCGCGAGGCTAGCTGATCGGCGGGACGGGGGAAACTGGTTTCATGCGCATCGATCTCTCCGTGGACGGCCACCCGGTCGTCATCCGTGACCTGGAGCCCGCCGACGAGCCGGCGGTGCTGGCCGTCTTCGCCGCCTCCGACGACTGGTTCCTGGCCGCGACCGGCCAGCCGTCCGCACCCGGCGACGTGCAGAGCGCCTACTACTCGCTACCGGAGGGGTGCGACTTCGAAGACAAGGTGCTGCTGGTCATCGAGGCGGCGCGGGAAGTGGTCGGGTTCGTCGACGCCCTGCGTCAGTACCCGCACACCGCCTCGGTCGGGATCGGGACGTTCCTGATCCGCCCGGAGTACCGGCGGCTCGGGATCGGGCGGGCGGTGGCCGGGGCGCTTTCGGCGGCGGCGGTCGAGCAGGACATCGCGCAGATCAGCACGCACGTCGTCGAGGGCTGGGTTCCCGGCCGCAAGTTCCTGGCCGCGCTCGGCGCCACCTTCTCCCAACCCGCGGTGCCGGGTGGGGCGGGCAACCGCACCGTCGGGCCGCACGAGGGCGCGCGAAAGGTGATCCCCGCCACAATCGTCATCGGCTGAGCATGACAGTTCCCTGATCTTGGCCTGATCAGAGCCTTTCCTCGGACGATTGCGACAAACCCGCCAGCCGGCGGCCGATTCGGCAACAGTGAGCGATTCTCAGATCATTCTCAGTAGCCACCGATAACCCCCTGTGCGATACTCTTCACAAGAACTGAACATTGGTTCCCAAAGCACCGCCTCGGCAAAACGAGGTGAAATCAGACCTCTTGCCAGGGGGGAGCATGCGAGCTCTCGACTGGGCGCCGACGCGCGCCCGGTTGTTGCCGCCGGACACCACCGACTTCACCGGACGGCTCTGCGAGCTGGCCGCGCTCACCAACCCTGCGACGTTCCCCTCTCACGCCGCCGCGTTGTTCGTGCTGACCGGCTCGGGCGGCACCGGCAAGACCGCGCTGGCGGTGCGCGCCGCCCGGCTGGCCGGCGACTCCTTCCCGGACGCGCATCTGTACGCCGACCTCGGCGGCTACACCGGCGTGCCGACCCCGGTCCCGGACGTGCTGCGCCGCTTCCTGCGCGCCCTGGGCGCCACCGGCCCGCTGCCGGAGGACCAGGACGAGTTGGTCGGGATGTTCCGCACCGCGCTGGCCGGACAGCGCTGCCTGGTGGTCCTGGACGACGCCGCCGACGAGGCGCAGGTCCGGCCGCTGCTGCCGGCCGGCCCGGACGCGCTGGCCATCGTCACCAGCCGCAACTGGCTCGGCGGCCTGGCCGGGGCGCTGCCGCTGCGGCTCGGGCCGATGCCGGACGCCGAGGCGGCGGCCATGCTGGCCCGGGCGCTGGGTCCGCGCTGGACCGGCAAGGAGGACGTGGACGGCCTGCTGGCGCTGTGCGGATACCTGCCGCTGGCGATCCGCATCGCGGCCGCGCGCCTGCTGTCCCGGCCGCAGATGAGCGTCGACGACCTCTGCGACCAACTCCGCGACGAGCGCCGCCGGCTCAAGCGGCTCACCGCCGGCGACATCACCGTGCAGGGCGTCCTGACCTCCTCCTACGAAGCCCTGGACGGCCCCGACCGCGAGGTGTTCCGGCGCCTGGCGCTGCTGCGCGGCTACGACTTCTGCCCGGAGGCCGCGGCGCGGGTCGCCGGGATCACCCGGGAGGAGGCGCAGGAGGCGCTGGACCGGATGGCCGACCGCAGCGTGGTCCGCGCCGAATCCGAGCCCGGCCGCTACAGCCTGCACTCGCTGGCCCGGCTGTTCGCCGCCGACCGGCTGGCCGCCGATGAGGACGCTGATACGGTCCGCGCCGCCGAGGCCGGGCATCTGCGTTGGCTGCTGGGCCGGGTGCGGGCCGCGGCGGATCTGGTGGATCCGGCCATGGTCCGCTTGCCGGCCGCCGAGATCGGTGACGCCGGCGCGCTCGCGGCCTCTGGCGAAGGCGCTGGGCCCGACGGCGTCGGCGAGGCTCGCGAGACCGAGCGGACCGGCGAGACCGCGATTGCGACCGTGACTGGACACACCGCCACACCGTCGATCGCCGACCACCGCCGGACGACCAGAAGCCCTCGCGACACCGTCCCGGTCCCGACCCCAGCCCCG
Source organism: Catenulispora pinisilvae (assembly GCF_015356865.1). Classification (GTDB taxonomy): domain Bacteria; phylum Actinomycetota; class Actinomycetes; order Streptomycetales; family Catenulisporaceae; genus Catenulispora; species Catenulispora pinisilvae. Next base: position 2,114 of record NZ_JAAFZA010000050.1, on the reverse strand, counting down.
GCCCACCGCGAAGCCGCCCTGGCCTGGCTGGACGCCGAGCGCCACAACCTGCTCGCCCTGGTCCGGCACCACCGCCGCTTCGGCGACCCGGCCGTGTGCTGGACCGTCCCGGACGCCCTGCGCGGCTACTACCAGCAACGCCGCCGCCTGCGCGACTGGATCCGGATGGCCGAGATCGGGCTGGCCGCCGCACAGGGCGCGCGGAACCTGCGGGCCCAGGCCGCGATGCACCTGAGCCTGGGCATGGCCGCCTTCGCCTCCGACCGGCTCGCCGAGGCCGAGGACCACTATCAGCGCACTGTCGCGCTCGGCCTGAACGCGGGCTGGCAGGAGATAGAGGCCGCGGCCTATCGCTGCCTGGCCGGGATCGCGCTGGCCCTCGGGGACACCGCGACGTCGGAGAAGTACCTGTCGCTGTGGGCTGATCTCAATGAAACACTGGAGCAACGCCTGGACGCCGACGCCGCGCTCCTGACCGCCGAGCAGCCGCAGGGCGAGGCACAACCCGGCTCGCCCGCCGTGCCCATGCCCGAACCCGACGCCGCGGCGGCCAAGAAGTGGTCGGTCCTCAGCCGCCGCGAACAGACCGTGGCCCGGCTCGTGGTGCAAGGCCTGACCAACCAGCAGATCGCCAAGCGGATCCGGTGCTCGCCGGAGACGGTGAAGTTCCACCTGCGGAACATCTTCCGCAAGCTGGCCATCGGGTCGCGCGTGGAGATCGCCCGGTTCGTACTCGTGTCCAGCGGGCCGAGGTAGGACGCCGAGGTGGAGGCACCGAGGTAGGGGCAAGGCTCGAAACCGTTGCGCACAAGGGCCCCGGCGCAAAGGACCCGCCGCCGTCAGCCGACCAAAACCTCCAGCAGACACAGCTCGACCCCGATCCCGCCGACCTCGCCGGCCTGCCGCCGGAACGTGGTCAGCTCCAGGCCGAGCCCGTCGGCCATGACCCGCAGCCGTTCCTTGTTGCCGAGGGTGTTGAAGCCCAGGAACATGCGGCCGTGCGGGGTGAGTAGCTTCGGGCCCTGGCTCAGGAATCTGCTGTGGATGGCGTAGTCGCGGTCGAAGAAGGCCCATTGGAGCTCGTCCAGGTACTCGAACTCCGGCGGTGCGTCGATGACGTTGGAGTTCCAGTAGATGACGTCGTACTGCCCGTCGGTGTCCAGGGCGTCGAACAGATCGCTGCGCAGGACCCGGACGCGGTCGGCCACGCCGTGCCGCTCGGCGTTCGCCGCCGTGTTCCGGACCGCCGCCGAGGAGATGTCCAGGGCGGTGACCCGCGCGCAGCCGGTGAGCGCGGCGGTCACGGCCGTGACCCCGGCGCCGGAGCCGATCTCCAGGAACGAGCCGCCGACCGGGAATGGCAGCCAGCTGGAGAATAGTTCCGTCGTGGTGGTGTGGATGGGGGCGAACACCCCGGGTAGCAGGGTCCAGGTGCGGCCCAGCAGGTCGAACTGCTCCGGCCGGCCCTCGACGGCGGCGTGCCGGTCGCTCAGGGCGGCACCGGCGGCCATCGGCGGGCTGTAGCCGATCGGCTCGGTGATCCGTACCGTCCGTACCGTCTGGACCGTCCGCACCGCTTCGGCGAACCTGGTCCGATCACACATCGTCTCGACCTCGTTTCGTGGGGGTGGGCGCGGACGCCCTCAGGCGCTCGGTCCCGGTATGTATGCCTGGGCGCCGGCCCGTACGGCCGGCGCCCAGGTTTGGCCGCTCGCAAGCGACTCGCCGCCCCACACGGCAGTCGCCTCGTCGGCCAGCTATGTTGTTGACCAGCTCGCCGCCGCGCTCAGCGAAGAACGCCACCCCGCTGAACAGTAAGTCCGGAGACCCGCCACGAACTCCGGGGCGACGAGCCGGTCGTCACAGAGCGACTCCGCACCTTGGCGCCCCGGCAGCGGGACGTGGACCAGCGGCTCGCCCTCCGCGGATCCGTTCTCCCGCCGGACGTAGGCCGGAAACCCCACGCCGCGGTGCGTCGGCAGGACCAGGTGGCCGCACCCAGGTATACGCGCAGCTTGCCACGCGTGCTCATCGCACCATCACTCTAGTCACCGCGGTCACGTCACTGATCGTCGCACGCGCGCGAATGAGTGGATAACCGCTGGCGTTTGCAT